>JASFIV010000005.1:0-50617 GCA_050122475.1 Desulfobacterales bacterium
GACCGTTTCTTCGCGGTCGACATCGAAGCTGACACCGTCCAGTGCCCGGGCGACTTCATCCTCGCTGCGAAAATAAACCTTCAACTCTTCCACGGAAAGCAATGCTTTATTATCTGTCATCTGTAGAACTCATGAATACTAAAATATATTAAAAAATACCGCCTCGAACATGAAATATTGTCGAAAATAGCGAATGGGAAAAAATCGAACTGGCTTTAAAACCATTAGATTTTGTTCGATGACAAGGCGTAAACCGTTTTGAAAGTGGAGCGTATATATAAGTACGTGAGTATTTCAAAACGGTTTATAACACAGTCATCGGGCAAAAGATGAGGGTTTTAAAGTCAGTTTTAGTTTCTTTCTCGGAGCTTGGGATTCAGCACATCCCGTAACCCCTCTCCGAACAGGTTAAACGACAACACCACAATTAAGATGGCAATTCCCGGCACAAAAGTCAGCCAGGGGGCATCAAATATAAAACGTTTGCCGTCCGACAAAATATTGCCCCAGGTCGCATGCGGCGGCGGCACACCGAAACCAAGGAAACTCAGGCCGGCTTCGGTCAGAATGGCGGATGCAATGCCGATGGTTGCCGAAACCAACACCGGCGCCACTGCATTGGGGATCATATGCCGGAAGATGATGCGAAAATTGTTCAGCCCCAGTGCCCGGGCGGCGGCCACAAAGTCCTGTTCGCGGAGAGACAAAAATTCGGCGCGCACAAACCGGGTGGTGCCCATCCAACTGGTTAATCCGATCACGATCATGATGTTGTAGATGCTGGCCGGCAGCAGCGCCACAACGGTCAGTATCAGGAAAAAACTGGGAAAGCACAGCATGATGTCGACAAAGCGCATGACCACCGTATCAATTGATATGGTCTTAAAATACCACAAGCGCGCCGCGGCAGACCGGGGGATGCCTTTAGTTGTTTTTTTCATTCGAAGCGAAATAAAAATACAACCGCAACCACAGATTAAAAAGGCAGCGCCTGTCCATACCAATTTGCTGATCATCAGCAAGGCACTGATGATGAGGAAAGCAACAACCAGCAGTTGCCCAATGCGAATATGGCGACTGCCGTAGTAGCCGGCAATACCGCCCAAAAATATGCCGATCAGCACCGCTATGCCGACCGCTACGAAACCGACTGTCAACGAGACCCAGGATCCCTGCAGCATGCGGGCGAAGACATCGCGCCCTAGATCATCGGTGCCAAATATATATACGCCCAGTTTGGGAATTTCATGGGGCTGTAACCGCTCCAAATTGGGTTTGGCCAGCGGCGGACGCAATTTGTCCTGCAAGCGGACCAGGGCGGGATCTAAAACCGGGTTGTTGCCGCGCGTTAAACCAAAACCGGCCATGGCCAAAACAAAAAAAAGGATGAAAAAAACCATGCCGGCGATGGCCAGTCTGTTTTTCCTGAACAGTCGCCAGAATTCCTCCAGACGGGTTCGTTTGGGTGCCAGCGGCTCATCCAGCAGGTCATATTGCGTATCTGTGCTTAAATGTTCCATTACAACCGAATTCGGGGGTCTACCAGCAGGTACAACAGGTCTGAAATAAAGGTTCCGATCAGCACCAGCACCGCGGAGACAAAGTTCAGGGTTAAAATAATCGGATAGTCGCGCGCCAGAATGGCTTCATAAGCCATACGTCCCATACCGGGCCAGGCAAATATCGATTCAATAATGACCGATCCGCCGATCAGACCCGGTAAAATCAGGCCAAACATGGTCACAAACGGCAGCAGGGCGTTGCGCAGGGCATGCTTATAATGAACCTGATCAGGTGCCAACCCTTTGGCCTTGGCTGTGCGGACATAATCCTGGCCTTCGACCTCGAGCATCTGGCTGCGAACATAGCGCGACAGCACGGCGATGCCGGCGGTCGCACCCAGAAGAGAAGGCAACACCAAATGCCAGATGCGGTCCATGGCTCGATTCATCCACGTGGTGTCACCCATGCCAAATGTTTCCATCCCGATGACGGGTACCTGAAATTGATTGACCACAAAAATAATCAGGATGTAAGCGAAAAAGAATCCGGGAATTGAAATTAACAGGTAAGAGAAAAAAGTTGAGCTGCGATCGTAGATGCTACCTCTGAAGATGGCTGATCGGATACCCACCGGAAATGAAATGGTCCAGGTCAGAATAGTCCCGACGATAAACAGCGGCAGACTGTTGAGAAATCGTTCCCATATCTTTTTAAAGACCGGCTGATTGTCTTTCCAGGATATGGTCTTGCCGCTGAACAGGTCGCGATAAAAATAGAGATACTGACGGTAAAGTGGCTTATCCAGATGAAATTCCGCGCGAAAGCGTTCCACCATTTCGCGTGTGAATTTGGGATTCAGGGGATCCACCTGGCTGGGTTCACCGGGGGCCAGGTGAATAATCAAAAAAGAGACAATCGAAACAAAAAACAGCGTAATGATTTTTTGGACGATGCTGCGGCCGATAAAGGAGATCATATGCTCTACCGATGTTTATGGTTGTTTATGGCGCAAATTGAGGCGCTTGTGCCAGTTTAATCCATTTGTTGAAATGAAAGGTATAATTGCCTGTTTTGGTCGGCGTAATTTTGCGATAAACGATATTGGCCTCGTTATCAAATTCTTTGATCACGATGCGTTGGTCCAAAATAGCGGTCCAGCGGCTGACAAACAGAAACGTGTAGGGCTGTTCATGGGCAATAATTTCATGCAGGTGGTGGCAGTATTCGACCAGTTGCTGGTGATTGTATTCTTGCCGGATTTTAATAATCAGACGGTCGGCTTCTTTGTTCTTGAAACCGACAAAATTAAGCTGGTTATAACCAGTCTGGCTGGAATGCCAGATCTGGTAAAGATCGGGATCGATTCCCATCGACCAGCCCAATACGAGGGCGTCGAAATCCAATTTGTTGACCCGGTCCTGAATAAAGACCGCCCATTCCACCAAGTCGGTGCGCACATCGATACCAATTTGTTTCCATGAGTCCTGGGCAATGGCCAAAATGGCCTTGCGAATGTCGTTGCCGTTGTTGGTAATCAATTTAAATTGCAGCCGCTTGCCGTTTTTTTCAAGCCACCCCTGGGCGTTGCGCGTCCAACCGGCCTCAGCCAATAATTTTAAGGCCCCTTGCGGATCGTACGGAACGGGTTCGATATTCGGGTTGTAAAAATCGGTCTGTTTGGGGAATGGGCCAGTGATGCGCTCACCCTGGTTGTACAGAATGTATTCGATAATTTTGTTGACATCGATGGCCATGCTCAAGGCCTGCCGGACCCGCCGATCATCAAACGGTTCACGTCGCATGTTATAGCCGATGTAAGAAAAGCCGAATGAGGTGCCGGAAAAACTCTGGAAATTGGGATCGTCCTTCAGGCGCTTGACCTGGTGAGGCTGAACACCATAGCTGTCGATGGTGCCGGCGTAAAACTCCATTTCCTGGGTCAGCAGATCCGGGATGACCCGGAAAACATATTTTTTATAATGGGGCGGCCCTTCCCAGTAGTCATCAAAGCGATCGAGGATGATAAATTGGTCGGACACCCACTCACGAAAAACAAATGGCCCGCAGCCGATGGGGTGGCGGTTGAAGCCGCTTTGGCGTATCGAAAATGATTGCGGATCTTTGCCCAGCTTCAGCGCTTCTTTTTTTAGCTGGGCGTCATTCAGAAGGTGCTCGGGCAAAATCCCCATGGCCCAGGTTCCGACGGCCGGTGAGTACAGTCGTTTATAAACGATGCGCACGGTGAGCGGGTCAATGACCATAACCTTTTTGACCGGTTCGTAGTCGGCGATGCGGGGCGACAGATTTCGGGGGTCCATGATGGCATCGTAGGTGAATTTGACGTCATGGGCGTCAAACGCGTGGCCGTCGTGAAATTTTACGTCGGGGCGTAATTGAAATTCTATGATGGGGTTATGCTCCACGGATGGTAAAAACTTTTGAGCATAGGCCTTGAGCAGATCTGTTTCAACCGCCGGGGTGGTTGTCAGATATTGAGTGCCCTGAAAACTGCTGAAATAGTCTTGACCCAAAAGTTGGCTGAGATTGACAAACAGATCCTGGTCGACTGCTTTTAGATCGAGCTTGATTCGGGCCGGTGCCGATACCGTGATTTCAATGGTTTCTGTCTTTTGGTCGTCAGTGGGATCCATTATTTGCGCGGTCACACGGTCGACCCGCGCTGGAATCAATGCAACCGCCAGGATGTTGTCCAACGTTTTTTGAAGCTCGGCCGAAGATGGGTGTTTCTTTTGGCGGGCATTTTGCAAAAGATCAATAATTTCCTGGGGGCTGACTTGCCCCAGGCCGGGAACATCGGCCGCATCATTTACATAAAAAAAGGCTTCTTCAAAAATTTGCCAGGCGGTTGCCAATCGCCCCCTGAATCGTAGTTCTTCATCCCGGTCAATCAAGCCTTCAAAGACCTTATCAATGATTTCACTGCTGGCGCTGTCGGCTGATAAAATCGGGTTCAGAATGGCGGCGTCGCCAATGGAAGCATTGATATACTGATTCAAACGCTCGGGGTTGCCCTTGGCCTGCTGTTCATAGGTCGGCACCCAGAAATAGGACTGCAGCAGGATCGCGGTGAGCACAAGGGGAGCAAGGATGAGAATGCGTTTAGTGGTCATGCGGCCTTTTTATAGCGTTTCTAGAAGTTTTTGAATCGATGCCTTTTTCTTTTTGATCAGTTCGGTTTCAATTTCATCGGGGTTTAACGCGGCCGCCTGGTCAAGATAATCCAGAGCCGTCTCCAATCCACTGCGGGTTCCTTTGGTGGCTGCCACATCGGCTTTATAAAACAGAATCATGCGGTCAATTTGGTTGATGCGTGCATATGCTGTTTGACGGTGTTCCTCAGTGGTGGCAAAGGACAGGGCCCTGTTCAGGTATGATTTGATTCCGACGAAATCCGGCATCCCCGACACAGCCATCAAGGCATCTGCCTTGCTGACGTAGAAATTAAATGCCAGCGGGAAAACGGCCTCTTTTGTATACACGGCTTTTATTTCAGCCGGCTTTTGAACACCCGGCATAATCAGTATACGCTTTTTTCCGCCCGGGGAAAAGGTCCCCTGCCAGATTTCCACCGCCCCGGCCCCAAATTTTAGGTAAAATTTGTCTGCATTACGATAGCTGGCATGAACCACCAGCCCCATCAGAATAACAGGGGTCAGCCCGGCAATAACAAGCAGCACCGAGCGCCGCGAAAAGCGGAACGCAAAAAAACGCCTGTGGTTCTGGGTTTTCCATTCAGGGTCGTCGCTTTGCGTGTCTTGCATCAAAAATGCCTTTGAATTCTTGGCACGCTGGCCTATAATACCGTTTTAGTTCTGGCGCTGGATCCAGACGGAAGCGAATAAAAAGATGGGTATCATCGATCATTAATCCTTTAATACGTAATTGTTTCACCTTGTTGTCGATTCGTCAAGATACGACTGCGTTTGAGAGGTCATCCTGACCCGCAGGATTAATCAGCCGACAATCCGGTTGTGGAAAAGAGGCACACATGAGCGGTGACATCACCATATCGATCTGGCTTTTTATTCTCCTAATAGCGGTAGCCGCCTGGGCCATACTGGAACGGGTGTTGATCCCCAGTTCACGATGGTTTATCCGCAGAAGGATCAATCGCCTGATTGATGACATCAGTACCCGCCTGGATATCCAGATTAAACCATTTCAGCTGACCAAACGACAGGTTTTAATCGACCGCCTGGTCTACGATCCAAAAGTTGTTGAAGCCATCCAGCAAAATGCCCAGCAACGCAATTGCCCCCGAGAAATGGTTCAAAAAGAGGTAATGGCTTACGCCCGGGAGATCGTACCCTCCTTCAATGCCTATCTGTATTTCCGGATTGGCTACTGGATGGCCAAAAAGATAGCCCGGCTGCTCTATCGCGTCCGCATTGGTATGGCCGATGAGCAGCGCTATGCCTTAATTGATCCTGAATCCACCGTCGTATTTGTCATTAACCACCGGAGCAACATGGATTATGTTCTGGTGGCTTTTTTGGCTGCTGAAAAAACAACGTTGTCCTATGCCGTCGGGGAATGGGCTAAAATCTGGCCTCTGCAAACGCTTATCCGGGCCATGGGTGCTTTTTTTGTGCGGCGCAACTCCAGCGATCCCTTGTATCGGCGCGTTCTGGAACGGTATGTCCATATGGCGACAAAGGAGGGCGTCTGCCAAGCTGTTTTTCTGGAGGGCGGGCTCAGTCGAGACGGACGGCTGAGACCGCCGAAACTGGGTTTTCTGGATTACATGTTGCGCAGTTATGACGCCCAGAGCGACCGCGATATCGTCTTTATCCCCGTGGGGGTGAACTATGATCGAACCCTGGAAGATCGAACCTTGTTACGCGAATTGGATCCTGATGCCGAGAAGCGCAGCCGGTGGTTTATTATCAAAACCACTTGCGGTTTTATATGGAAAAGCCTGGTGCTGATGATTTTAAGCCGCTGGCAGCGGTTTGGTTATGCTTACGTTAATTTTGGAAATCCGGTCTCTATCAGGCAATATTGTGCCGACAGGGGGCTGAATTTTGCCCGGCTGGAGCGCCCGACACGGTTTGCTGAAGTCGAGAAACTGGCGAATCGGCTTATGGATGCCATTCGCCAGGTGGTGCCGGCGCTGCCCGTCTCACTGGTTGCAACGGTGTTGCTCGAAGCCCAACCCGAGGGCCTTCATGCCGCAGATGTACAAGAGCGAGTAACTCAATACATTGCTGAACTCGAGCGCTGCGGCGCCCATTCATATCTTTCACCCCAAAATCGGGTGGAGTCTATTCTAAATGCTTTGAATATGCTACAATTAAGAAAACTTGTGGGGGAGTCAGGCGGTGTTTACTGGGCGATCCCAGATGAAGTGAATCTCCTCACCTATTATGCCAATGCGATCGCTCATTGGCGTCGACTCGCAAAAGGACCGAATAGTTAAATTATACATATATTTACGGAGTTGTCTGTCAGCTCAATTCGTTATGCTTTGGGGTAAAAATAAGATGCCAACGGGGACAAGAACGGTCTGCATCCAATTTGTATTCATTTTGCTTATATTGAATGTTACGCTCAACCTGCAGGCAGAATTTTACAAATATGTCGATAAAGAGGGCCAAATTTTTTATGTCGACGACCTGAGCCAGGTTCCCCTGGAGTACCGCAAACAGGTTGAGGTTTACCCAGAAAAGTATGACCATTTGCCGGAAGACCAAAAGAAAACCCAACTGGAAACCGATCAAAAACAGCAACAGGCCTTAGAGCTTGAAAGACAGCACCAGATGGAGCGTGACCTGCAACAGGCCGTTGAACAGGAAGAAGCAGAAAGACAGCGCCAGGCGGAATTGGCTCAAAAAAGAAACCGCGAAACACCCGTCATCATTAAAGGCAACAGGGTTTTTGTACCCACAATGATCGGAAACAATGGTGTTGAAGTGGAGACCCTGTTGCTTTTGGATACCGGTGCGTCGCAGACCGTCATTCACCGCGAAATTGCCAGCCAACTCAACATCATAGCCCTTAAGAAAGGATTGTCTCAGGTAGCCGGGGGCCAGCAAATCTATACCGAGATGGGTAAAGTCGATTATATCAAAATCGGGCCCCATAAACTAAAAGGCGCCAACATTCTGATTATCAACCACGAAGGGGCAGCCGTCACCCATAACGGTCTGCTGGGCATGAATATTCTGAGGAAATTCAACTATAATATCGATTTTGAAAACCAGGTAATTGTCTGGCAACCCGTACAATAGATTTTTTCGGCTCGCGCTGCCCGCTACCCGTTGTCAGCGCCTACCATAATGGATTGAGCGGTTGACAAGAGCATAATAAATGGATCCAATGGCGAAGCGGATCTGTTTCCAGAAACCATTGAACCCGCTATCATGTTGAAGTCGAGTGAAATTTTAGACTGGGGCATCGCTGTCGTGCGGTGGTTTCAACAATTCAGTCCCGGCCTGGATCTACCGTTCAAAACCCTGACCTTTCTGGGGAATCTGGAATTTTTTCTTATATTCATGCCTTTACTTTATTGGTGTTTGGACCGCCGTAAGGGCGCCAGATTGCTTGTTCTCTTTTTAATTTCTGCTTATATTAATTCCATCGCCAAGGTATTGGCCTCTCAGCCGCGCCCCTTCGAATATGATTCAGGAGTCAAAGCGCTGGTGCATGCCGGTGGTGGTGGATTTCCAAGCGGCCACACGCAGGGCGCAGTTGTGGTGTGGGGCTTCATTGCCGCCCAAGTTAATAAACCAAGCATGTGGATATTGGCCGGTTTTCTGATGATTACCATCCCCCTATCGCGGCTTTACCTGGGCGTTCATTTCCCGACAGATCTTCTCGGCGGCTACCTTATCGGAGCGGTCCTGCTGACGGCATATTTACAGTTTGCCCCTAAAATTGAAGCCGGCCTGGTTAAAAAGGGAATCCACTGGCAAATGGCAGCAGCGATCGGACTGCCGGTCGGTCTCATCCTTCTGAGTCCGGCGGGCGCGCGCTACGCCGTGACGGCTGGCAGTGTTCTGCTGGGGTTTGCTCCCGGGATGATATTAGAACGTCGCTGGGTTCGGTTTCATTATGGAGGCCGCAAGTTAAGGCGATCATTGCGGTTTGTTGTCGGCATGGTCGTTGTTATCGCTTTGTGGGCAGGGCTCAAGGTTGCCTTTTCAGCATTGACGCCAGCCGCATTTTTTCAAATCTTGCGCTATGCGTTAATTGGTTTGTGGTGTTCCTGGGGGGCACCCTGGTTGTTTGTAAGATTAAAACTTGCTGATACAGAGTAATACTGCATTTTGATGATCATTGGCGCAACTAAAATTCATACCACGAAAGCACGAAATACAGAGACACGAAAAATAATAATATTTCGCGCTTCCATCCATTTCATGTTTTCGTGGTTTTCGTTTGATAGCGCATTTTAGGTGCAATCCTCTGTAATTATACGACAATAACAATTATTTTGTTTAATCCAAATGGTTTTTCAGTTACTTGCCGATATGGTGCTGGGCGCTCACTTTTTATTTGTTGTGTTTGCAATGCTGGGAGCACTGTTACTGATCCGCTGGCCCTGGGTTATATGGGGGCATCTTCCGGCAGTCGGTTGGGCGGCCTGGATCGAGTTTTCAGGAAAAATCTGCCCCCTCACACCGCTGGAGAATGCGTTGCGAATCCGGGGCGGGGGCAGCGGTTATGCCGGTGACTTTGTTGGACACTATATTCTGGGGTTGCTCTACCCGGATGGTCTAACCCGCCGGATCCAGATTGTTTTGGGAGCGCTTTTACTGGTTATTAATTTGGCGATATATGGATACGTGTTCTTGTGGCGCAAAAATAAGCGGCCTGTTGAATAGAGGCCGTTTCAAAACGCTTGGGCGAAGTTTAAATCCAAAACCGTTTTTCAAGGCTTCTTGAGACATAACACCTCAATGGACGCTTAAAATAACCAAAGTGTTCGCTTAATACATTTTCCGTATTGAAAGGAGTGTCACTGTGCAGCAGAATCCGGATACGCATCGCAAGACTGTTGGTTATGTTTTGTGGCTTTTTGGTTTTACCGGCTCCCATCGTTTTTACTACGGTTATCCGGTGATGGGGACCATTTATTTTTTTACGCTGGGAATCTTATTTATGGGTTGGATCATCGACCTGTTTCTGATTCCATCCATGGATCGCAAAGCCGATTTACGATTTACAGCCGGCAGGGTAGATTATAATCTGGCCTGGATTTTATTAACATTTCTGGGGATTTTGGGTATCCATCGAATGTACATGGGAAAATGGTTGACCGGAATCCTGTATTTACTCACCTGCGGATTGGTAGGAATCGGCCTGATTTATGATTTCTGGACGTTAAACGATCAGGTGACGTTGATCAACAGCAAGTCATAACGACAAAACCGGGTTCCCTGGTTATGCTTTCAAATTTATATACCGCCCATCCAGGCATTTGGTCATAAAGGATTCATTTCGCACCATCCCTTTCCAACCCTACAACCTGTCGTTTCAGTAATGCTGTTCTTGCCTTTTCATCGATTTACAGGTTGACAGAGCCAATGTGAGTCATTAAGTTGCTCTTTTGAGATATTTCTCATAAAGGAGCGCATTGCCATGGTTAGACCCCGCAAAGACCGCATGGTCGCTTACAATCCGGAAATCAACTACTTTAAACCCCGGGGCATTCCCATGCTGAAGCTGGAAGAGGTGCATCTGACCGTTGATGAACGCGAAGCCATCCGCCTGTCAGACCTGCAAGGCATGTCGCATGAAGATGCGGGTCAGCGTATGGGCGTTTCGCGAGCCACGTTTGGCCGCATTATCCAGCACGCCCGGCAGGTTGTTGCCGATGCCCTGATCAACGGTAAGGCGATAAATGTCGCGGGCGGCAATTATCGTATCGTTGATCAAAATCGCATATTTCGCTGCAAAAATTGCCTCCATGTCTGGGACGAAGTCAAGGGGACGGGCAGACCGCGTCATTGCCCGGCCTGTCAGAAAGATAATTTTCATCGCTTTCTAAAAGACAAGTAAGCAACACTTTAAAACGCCTTACTATAGGAGATATTCAAAATGGTCGATATTCAGGACAACATGCCGCCCGATCCCAAAAAAATTGAAGAACAGAAGGATGCGGCGGTGAAAACCTCATTGCAGAAAATAAAACACAAAATTATCGTTATGAGCGGCAAAGGCGGTGTTGGCAAAACCAGTACCGCTGTTAATCTATCCCTGGCCCTTGCCGACGCCGGACACAGGGTCGGCGTCATGGATGTCGATTTGCACGGCCCGGATGTTCCGCGCATGCTGGGGCTAGATGGCATGCCCGAGCTGATGTCTAATAAAAAACTCAGCCCTTTGAAATATTCGGAAAATTTAAGCGTCATGTCGATCGAGTCTTTTATTCCCGGCAAGGACGATGCCATTATCTGGCGCGGTCCCATGAAATATTCGGCCATCCGGCAATTTATCGGTGATGTCGAATGGGGGGATCTTGATTATTTGGTGATTGACAGCCCTCCGGGTACCGGAGATGAGCCCTTGACGGTGGCTCAAATCGTATCAGATGCCAGAGCCGTTATCGTCACAACACCTCAAGAAGTCGCTCTGGCCGATGTGCGTAAATCGATTAATTTTTGCAGAACAGTAAAAATGGAAATCTTCGGTTTGGTGGAGAATATGAGTGGCCTGAATTGCCCCCATTGTGGTGAAATGATCGATCTCTTTGGAACCGGCGGCGGTGAGCGAACGGCCAAGCAAACCGGCATCCGTTTTCTGGGAAGAATCCCCTTCGATCCCAGGGTTGTTGCCTGTGGGGATTCAGGGGCCTGTTATCCGAAAGTCCATGCCGACACGGCGGTATCCCGGGCCTACTCTGAGGTTGCTCAAAAGCTCGCCCAGCTCGTTTGAGATAACTTCAAATATCAATTTTCATAAAACAGCTCTCATAAGAGCATCAAGTAAAAATGGATGTATTCAGTTTGCTCGGCATGGAGGCCATGTTTTTTTCTTCTCCCGCTTAGCGGGAGAAGAAAATGACATGGCCGACACGGTTATCAAAAATGTCTTTGAGAATACGAAGATCGAATGAAAATTAAGATTACCACCCTGGTTGAAAATACGGTCGGCTTCGGCGGCAGTCGTGAGCTTATTGGAGAGCACGGTCTGGCCTTTTTAATCGAAACCGCAACGCAGCGCATTTTATTTGACACCGGCCAGTATCTGGCTTTGGAAAACAATGCCCGCGTCCTTGGCAAGGATCTGACAACCATTGATACAGTGGTGCTCAGTCATGGTCACTACGATCATACCGGTGGCTTGAAGCATCTGTTGACGTGCCATTCAGATTTTTCGTTGTATGCCCATCCCGATGTCTTCGCACGTAAAATGATCAAGCGCAAAGGGCAATATCGGAAAGTCGGGATTCCGGTCAGCAAAGATGAGCTGGTCAAAAAGGGTGTCGTCTTAAGCCTGAATACGGCCCCGGTGGAGCTTACCCCCGAAATAATGACCAGCGGTGAGATACCTTTGGCGTCCAGTTTCGAATCTGTGGCCGAGGAATTCTTTGTCGAAAAAGACGACCGTAAAAACCCCGATGCGTTGGCTGATGATCAGGCCTTGGTTGTCAAGTCTGCCAAAGGACCAGTGGTCATTTTGGGATGCAGCCATCGGGGCATTATCAATACCCTTCGTCATGTGAGCAAAATAACCGGACAAAAGCGAATTTACGCGGTGTTAGGCGGAATGCATCTGGTCAAAGCGAGCACCGAAAGATTGGGTACCATCATGGACCATTTGGAGCGCTTTGATTTGGAGCGGATTGTCGTGGGGCATTGCACGGGCAGTGATGCTATTCAGGCGCTATATGCCCGCTTCCAAAATAAAGTGGTTCTGAATACAGTTGGACATACGTTTTCGGTCTAACCTCATTTGTTTAACCGTCGGCCAGTGTTTCATCTATGCTGGCATTCATTGACTGCCAAATCTACCATCATCAACTGTTTTTTTCACATTGGCGGCCTTTTTCTCCAACCAGCCGATGCGATCAACCTCGCGGGTGTCAAATTCGGGCACAACGGGTTTAATGTCCAGCAGCGGTGTGCGGTCAACGATATCGATATCTTCTACATACAGTATTTGCTGTACAATTCTGATCAATCGCACAATCGAGAAACCAATCGGATTGGGCCGGGCGGGTGAGCGTGTGGCAAACAGGCCGCGCTCTGCATCATCTAAAAAAGGTGTTACCAGCAACCTGTAAGGTTGCGCCAGATGGCAATGATAGAACAGCATAATATGAGAGAAACCATCCAGGTCCTGCAATCCGGCGACGAATTCCGGAAAAATCTCAACTTCCGCCTGTTCACCGCTTCCACCGATTGCCTGAATGGGTGTGCCTTCGAGTCGTTTGAATGGCGAATGAATGATACCAATCGGTCTGTAATTTATGACGTCCACCTTTAGCTCCTGCGATGTGAGGTTTCAGTTTTTGTGATCCGGGTCATCATCAAAATTTTTCTGGGTTAAAAACCAGATGGTACAGGACTCGCGAAACTTGCAGTAGATATCCGGATCCCGGCAATCCAGACACCCCTGGCACATATAAATTTGGTGCTTGCTACACTCGTAGCGGGTTTCGCGCTCTGGATGATTCGTACAATGTCCCAATTTTGATTCCTCTTATTTTTTCAGTTTTTCGATCTGTTTTACGAGCGCATCGCGTTCGTCTTCGAGTTCAAACAGTTGTGTCATGATCGGTGGTTTGACGGAGTGGGCCGGCATACGCTGATTAACTTCCGCAATTCTTTCATCCACTGCTTTTAACTTCTTTTCTAATTCTGTCAGATCCGACTTCATCTTTTCCCGCTCCAAATGCAAATTTTTTAACCGGTAAACGGGCTAACGGGCAACGGGCTCAACAGCTTTAGTCAACATGTGGCCATTGCTCCCCCTTCCTTTCCTCGGCAAAATAGCAGAATCGATTCCACTCAAGCTCTTTGCCGGAGATCGGGCAGCGCAGCTTAACTTTGCGATCACTGACACCGATAACCTCCCAATCGCCTTTGCGAGGACCGCCATCAATATAAATTTTTTGGCCAACAACAAAAGGGTAGGGCTTAAACAAAAGGACCGTATCGTTGCTCATCGGTCATCTCCTTAAAACTAGCGTGTGCGCAGACAGCTCATCGTGACGGCCCAAATGCGATTTTCGCGGTGGTGGCCTATGATCCTGTCACATCGTCAAGGTTCCTGGGTCGCACGGATTCAGCAAATGAAAATATATCCGGAAATAGTAAGTTTCAAGTTTATTATTGTTTTCACGACGAATCGAACATATTTATCGGTTGTCAAAGACTTTTGACATCATGGGGGCGATTAGCTTATAGTGCTTCGTTAGCGCTTATATTCGGTCGGGGATGAATTTGGACTGAAGGAGGATTAGCAATGCCGTTCGGCTATACAGGAAAAATCCTGCGCGTTGACTTGACGACGCGCAAGATCGCGGTTGATGAACACGATGAGGCCTTTTACCGATCTTACCTGGGGGGTCGGGGTATCGGATACCATTATCTGATGCAAAAGGTGCCTGCTGCCAGCGACCCATTTTCAGCAGAAAACATTCTGGTTCTGGCTACCGGTGTCATGACCGGCGCACCTTTGCCGGCGGCCTGCCGTTTTGCGGCGGTTGGCAAGTCACCGCTGACCGGAACGGCCGGTGAATCTGAAGCAGCCGGGTTTTTTGGCCCCGAACTAAAGATGGCCGGCTTCGATGCCGTGGTGTTCAGCGGCCGGGCGGAAACACCGGTGTATTTATGGATTACCGAGGGAAAAGCGCAATTAAGAGATGCCACAGCGATTGCCGGCTTGGAGACAAAGGAAGTCGAAGATGCCATCCGCAATGAATTGGGCAGTACTAAAATTCGGGTCGCCCAGACCGGGCCGGCCGGCATGAACCGGGTGCGCTTTGCCAATATCACCAATAATTTGGGACACTTCAATGGACGTGGTGGATTTGGGGCGCTGATGGGCTCCAAAAACCTGCGGGCGGTAGCCGCCCTGGGCGCTGCAAAACTGTCATCCCACGCACCGGACGTTTTACGGGATACGGCACAGCATTATGCCCGAACCTTTAAGGATAATCCGATCGGCGAACAGTTGTTTGTCTATGGCACGACGGCCTTTCCAGAGATTTTATCGGCTGCCGGAGCGCTGCCGGTCAACAATTTCCGGCGCAGTAGCTTTGCCGAAGCTGCTGCCATCGGCGGGGATACGTACAATGAGATGCTTTTGCAGAAAAGAAAAGGCTGTTACGCCTGCCCGATCCGCTGCAAAAGGGGTATTGCGCTGGATGACCCCCGATACGGCCTGGATTCACGGTACGGGGGTCCCGAGTATGAGACCATCGCTGCGTTGGGCAGCAATCTCAATATCGCCAACTTGAAAGCCGTCGCCAAAGGCAATGAAATCTGCAATCGCTATTGTATGGATACGATTTCGGCCGGCATGACGATCGCGTTTGCCTGCGAATGCTTTGAAGCGGGAATCATTACGAGCGCGGATACCGACGGACTGGAGCTGCGTTTCGGGGATGCCGATCTAATGATCCAGTTGCTGGAGCTGATTGCCAGGCGCGAAGGTTTCGGTGAAGTTCTGGCAGAAGGCTCCGGCCGACTGGCGGAACAATGGGGACTTAAAGATGCCCCCGGTCATCTGGCCGTCAAGGGGCAGGAGATCTCTTTGCACGATCCGCGGATTAAGGTTGGTGTGGGCATCGGTTTTGCGGTCAGCCCCTATGGCGCCGATCACATGACCGCTGCCCATGATACGTCTTTTGTTAATCCGGAATCTTTTCCGGTTAAATCCGTGCGGCCGCTGGGCATCTATGATGCGATGCCAGCTACGGATATCAGCGCAGAAAAAGTACGCAACTACAAAATTCTTGAAAATTTTTGGCGCACCCTCGACGCTTTGGGCTTATGCGTTTTCGGTTATGCCCCGCGAGGGGTCATGCCGATCAATACGATGGTCGATTGCGTCAATGCCGTCACCGGCTGGGATGTTAGCCTGTTTGAATTGATGCGAGCCGGTGAGCGTGGGACGCTAATTGCTAGAGCATTCAATAGCCGCGAGGGATTTTTCCTTGAAAACGATCAACTCCCCAAACGCCTGTTTGAACCCAAACCGGATGGCCCCAATGCCGGTCGGCAAATTTTTAACGAATCGGATTTCAACTGGGCCGTTGAGCTGTATTATGGCATGATCGGCTGTGATCCGGATACCGGTCGACCGAAGCGCAGCAAATTGCTTGAAATGGGCCTCGATTGGGTTGAGGATCTGTTGTAGAAACGAGGTCGCCACCCAGCCGTCACGTTCACTTATTCTAAGATTGCATTTGCTGCCGATCTTGATCGATCCCGCAAGGTTTTGTATGCCATTCATTCGGATCACAGCCGGGATCCATTGTATTGAATTTTTCTATGGCAAGTAAATAATTTATCGATATTTTGTATTTGAAGTTTAGCTCTTATGCGTTTAACATACGAAAGTCTCATGATTCTGGTTTAGCAGTTTGATTGCCCGCAAGGGGTGATCTATTCCACTTGCCGGCTTATGGCCGAGGAGACCTATGTTTTTCAGAAAGAAAAAAACGCTGATGAGCCTCTCGCGCACCTGCGGCTGAGCGGCCAAAATCGGTCCGACGGAACTGTCGGAAGCGCTCAAGGGGCTGGATGCCTCAAATGACCCCAATCTGTTGGTGGGTTTTGATACCAGCGATGATGCCGCCGTGTATCGGGTTTCGCCCGAAATCGCCCTGATCAGCACAGTCGACTATATCACCCCACCGGTAGATGACCCCTACTGGTTCGGCCAGATTGCAGCGGCCAATTCATTGTCTGACGTATACGCAATGGGCGGTCAGCCGCTAACAGCGTTGAATCTGGTGATGTTCCCTTCCAAAAAGCTGGATATGGTATTGTTAAAAGAAATTTTGCGTGGCGGCAGCGACAAGGTAATGGAGGCGGGGGCATCGATGGCCGGCGGGCATTCAGTTGATGATAATGAGCCCAAATATGGCCTGGCCGTTACCGGCAGCGTTCATCCGGATCGCATTCTGACCAATTGCGGCGCTCAGGTGGGTGATGCCCTGATTCTGACCAAACCTCTGGGTACAGGGGTGCTGTTTAACGCCAATCGTTCAGGTAAACTTCCTTACGCTGAATTGGAATCCATTTTGCCCCAGGTAGCGACCCTTAACCGCAAAGCCATTGAAACGGCCTTGAAATATGAGGTGCATGCCTGCACCGATGTGACCGGATTTGGTATTTTGGGCCACACGCTTGAACTGGCACGGGGCAATGATGTTCAAATCGAATTGATATATGAAAACCTTCCTTTTTACCCCAATGCCCTACGGATGTATGAGAAAGGAGAAACCACCGGCAGCAATAAGGCCAATCGCAAGCTGGCGGAAGGCGCCTGGGAATCTGGCGTTCAGCGGTCGGCTGTAGAACAGGATATGCTGTTTGATCCTCAGACCTCTGGCGGCCTTTTGCTGGTTGTTTCGGCTGCTCAGGCCGATGATCTGATCGCTAGCTTGAAAAACGATGGCATCGAAACGGCCGTTAGAGTTGGTGAAGTTGTCACCGCCGATCGACCTTTCATCCGCGTTGTTTAATTGAGAGCCGGGGAATTTTCTTAATTCAATTGCTCCATGAATCATCAGCGACTGTATCGTGCAAACTCATGCATAAGGGGGCGTAACGAAAGAACAGAAACCGTTTCTAAAATAATGTTTAGGTTTTTTTAGGCTTGTGGTTGAGAAAATGAAGATGAACCGATATCTCATAATTAAATTAGAAAAGATTTATTGATTTAAACGGGTTTATAAACCTTTAGATTTTGGTCGAGGTCGAGGCGTGAGGTGATTTAAAAGCGGAGCGTACACGTTAGTACGCGAGCATTTTAAATCGACTCATAACGAAGACATCGGGCAAAAGATGAGGGTTTATAAACCCGTTTTAGTCGAATTCATAGATCTCGTACTGTGTCTCTTCACCCAGAAGCTGATCAATCTTAGCCTGGATCTCCGCGCGTTCTTTGCTGTCGAGCCAATGCTGCCAGTAGTCGATGGATTGCCATTTTGATACGACCAGGCTTTCACCGGGTTGATCCACGCGTTGCAGGGTTTCTCCGGCAATATATCCGGGCTGTCCCATGGTCATGGATCGCAATTGATTGATCAGAGCCCGCAGCTCATCCATTTTTTCGGGCGGCACCTTTCTCTTAATATGTACCTTGATCATCTTGATGGCTCCTTATTCGCAATTTACGGGTTCGTTGTATAAACCGCATAAAACAATTTCTAATTGGTTTCAAGGGTAATCCGGTTGGATATTAAACAAAGTTCGCTTATCATTGACTTTTCGAATCACTGGGCATAATTTGATCTACCGAGATTTTTTTTGCAGGATTTGGCCGATGACCTCAGGTGTCATATTTGATATAAAAAAATATGCGATTCACGATGGACCGGGCATTCGAACAACGGTGTTCTTCAAAGGCTGTCCGCTGGCGTGTCGCTGGTGTCACAATCCAGAAGGCATATCCGTTACCTCCCAACGAATCTATCGGCAAGAGCGCTGCGTCAGCTGCGGCGAATGTATCCAAATTTGTCCGCAAAAAGTAATAACCCAGACCACCGATGGGATGATAACGGATCTTGCCAAATGCGATCTGTGTCAAACCTGTGCCGAGCATTGCCCATCGGGAGCCGTTGAATTTGTAGGGCACAAGATGACGGTCGCCGAGGTGATCCGGCGAATTGAAAAAGATACAGCCTTTTATGATCAATCCGGCGGTGGGGTTACGCTGTCGGGCGGTGAACCCTTGATGCAACCTGAATTTTTGCTGGAGCTGCTTGGAGCTTGCGGCGATCTGGATCTTCATCGTACGGTTGATACAACCGGATATGCAGATGCAAGTCTTATGTTGCAAGTGGCCCAAAAAACAGATTTATTTTTATACGACCTGAAGCTGATGGATGAGACCAAACACCGGGATTTCACGGGGGTTTCCAATCAGCTGATTCTCGATAATTTGAAACTGCTGTCTGAAAATAAGGCCCGCATCCAGGTGCGCATTCCAATTGTTCCCGGCATCAACGATGATGCCGATAACATTTATCGCACCTCTGATTTTGTGGCCACCCTTTCCGAGGTCGAACACATCTCGATCCTGCCTTTTCATCATTCAGCCCGCGGAAAATACGGTCGACTTGGAATGGAATGTATGTCATTGGAGATAGAGAGCCCCAGTGACGCGCATTTAAGAAAGATTGCCGGTTGGCTCGAACAATCCGGCTTGCAAGTCAAAATCGGAGGATAGGACGCCATGAATAACCGAATTTCACGCCTGCGCGAGCAAAGCTTTCATGCCCAGCCCTGTGTATCAGCAGAGCGAGCCTTGCTGGTCACCGAATTTTATAAAGAAAATGAGGGAAAATTTTCGGTGCCGGTTTTACGTGCGCTGAATTTTAAAAATTTATGTGAGAAAAAGACAATTTACATTGGAGACGACGAACTGCTCGTCGGTGAGCGCGGGCCTTATCCCAAGGCCGTGCCCACTTTTCCGGAACTGACCTGTCACTCACAAGAAGATCTCAAGATTCTGAATTCCAGGGAAATGACACGCTATGCGGTGGCTGATGAAGATTTGAAAGCTTACGCTGAAAAGGTGGTTCCCTACTGGCGGGGTCGCAGCATGCGGGAGCGGGTATTTGCTCAGGTGCCGGATGAATGGAAGCGGGCATACAAAGCCGGGATGTTTACCGAATTCATGGAACAGCGTGCCCCGGGGCATACAACCCTGGATGGCGTGATTTATCGTAAAGGTATGCTGGATTTTAAGGCTGACATTGCTAAAAGCCTAGAAAGTCTGGATTATTTAAATGATCCGGAAGCAGCCGATAAAGCTGAAGAACTAAAAGCCATGGAGATTGCCTGCGATGCGGCAATTATTTTTGCCGAACGCCATGCGGATCTGGCCCTGAAGATGGCAGCCAAAGAAGATGATCCCCAGCGCAAAGAAGAGCTCGAAAGAATCGCCGGCATCTGTCGCTGGGTGCCGGCCCGTGCGCCGCGTGATTTTTGGGAAGCCCTTCAGATGTACTGGTTTGTTCACCTGGGAACCATTACGGAATTAAACGGCTGGGATGCCATGAGCCCCGGCCATCTAGACCAGCACCTATACCCTTTTTACGAAAAGGACCTGGCCGCCAACGTGCTGGACCGAGAGCGAGCCAAAGAACTGATCGAGTGCCTCTGGATTAAATTTAACAACCACCCGGCACCGCCCAAAGTTGGAGTCACGGCGTTGGAAAGCGGCACCTACAATGATTTTACCAACATCAATATCGGCGGGCTGAAAGTTGATGGTTCTGATGGTGTCAATGAAGTCTCTTATATCATGCTAGAAGCAGTTGACGAGCTGCATTTGCTGCAGCCCGGCAGCAATGTTCAGATCAGCCATAAGACGCCCAATCGGTTTCTAAAGGCAGCCACCCGGGTGATTCGAAAGGGGTATGGTTATCCTTCGGTGTTCAACACGGATGAAGTTATCATGGAGCAAATCCGGACCGGTAAAACCCTGGAGGATGCCCGGGAAGGTGGATGCAGCGGGTGTATCGAAACCGGTGCTTTTGGCAAAGAGGCCTATATCCTAACCGGCTATTTGAATGTACCTAAAATCCTGGAATTGGCTTTAAACAATGGAACCGATCCGTTGAGCGGCCAATCCGTCGGGCTGCAGACGGGTAATCCGAAGGCCTTCAAACATTTTGATGACCTTTATGGCGCATTTGTCAGGCAGCTGCGGTACATTGTTGATCTCAAAATAAAGATCAATAACCATATCGAACGAATGTATGCCAACTATGCGCCAGCACCATTTCTTTCGGTGGTGATTGCAGACTGTATTGCCAACGGAAAAGATTATTACAACGGGGGACCGCGATACAATACCAACTACATTCAATGCTGTGGCATCGGCACGGTCACCGATAGCCTCTCGGCTATTCAGAAACATGTTTTCGAAACCAAAACCGTCCTCATGGATAATTTACTGGCGGCGCTTCAGGACAACTTTTCAGGCCAGGAAGCCTTGCGCCAGAGGCTATTAAACAAGACCCCATTTTTCGGCAATGATGATGACACGGCCGATACCCTTATGCAGCGGGTGTATGCCGACCTGTTTGCAGCTATTGACGGCAAGCCCAATACCAAAGGGACGACCTATCATTTGAATATGTTGTCAACGACTTGCCATGTGTATTTCGGGAAAATGCTGGGCGCATCGGCCAATGGGCGGCTGGCCGGACTGCCGATTTCAGATGGAACTTCTCCGTCGCATGGCGCCGATCGCAATGGACCGACCGCCGTCATTAAATCATTGGCCAAGATGGACCAGATTAAATCCGGCGGTACCCTATTAAATCAAAGATTTTTACCTGATGTCCTCAAAGATGAAGATGGCATTGAAAAACTATGTCACCTGATCCGTACCTACTTTAATCTCAACGGGCATCATATCCAGTTTAATATCGTCGATTCCGCTACGTTGCGCCAAGCGCAGCAGACACCGGATGATTATCGCGACCTGCTGGTGCGGGTGGCCGGTTACAGCGATTATTTTGTGGATCTGGATGTGGATCATCAGGAGGAGATTATAGCCCGAACCCAGCATGACACCTTCTAAAAGCCCGTATTTTGCCCGATAGCTGTGTTACAAGCCGATTCAAAATGCTCACGTACTTACGTGTACGCTCCGCTTTTGAATCGACTTGTGCCTTGCTATCGCACAAAATACGGGCTTTTTACTTTTACGTTTTATTATCTGCCCAATCTTGCAGTTTCTCAAGCTTCTTGAAAAGCTGTCTTAATTAGGCCCCGTTCTACTTAATTGCATCATGTGCGCTTCATTTTAGCGCCTCGGTCATATCTTCGGCGGTGTTAATGATGTATTCAGTGAGTTTGCGGGGTCTGGGATTACGTGGGTCGCGAAAATTTCACGCTTCTTCAATTTCGTGTTTTCGTGATGCTGCTTTTTTATTTTTTTCAGTTTTATGTTGCTGATGGGCTTGGCCGAGGCGCTGTAAGGCGGTCAGGTTGGCAAAAATAGCCACCACCCATATGGCAAGCTTAAAAGCAACCGGATGGATCAAGGCTCCCAACCCCAAAAAAACAATCCGTTCCGGTCTTTGCATCAACCCTGCTTGAGCTTCAAATCCAAGGCTTTCGGCCCGCGCCCGTGAATAACTGACCATAATAGAACCGCATAAGGCCGCAAAAACCACAATGGCCGTCAAACTTTCATTGCGTAAGATAAAATAGGCCAGGATTCCCAAAAACATGACAAATTCAGAATAGCGGTCAATCGTAGAATCAAACAGTGCACCAAAACGGCTGGCCTTGTTCATGGCACGCGCCAAATTGCCATCGATGCAGTCACACAGGCCGCCTGCCAGGATAAGCAGACCGCCGATCCGCAGGCTGCCCTCAAACAAAGCCGCAGCTGCTACCATTGTAAAGACAAATCCGGCCAAGGTAAAAGCGTTGGGATGTATCCCCCAGCGGTTTAGCGTCTTGATTAACGGGGTCAACAGATCGAGGAATCTGTTTTGCAAATTTTGCGGAAGCAAGCGTGGTTGTGATGGCGCCATTTTTTTTATTTATCTAATGTCCAATCTGAAGATTTTGTTCCCAGCATGCGCATTGGTATGTGCCCAACCATCCGACTCTTAACATAATTAGAATCGCGAAGAAAGTTTCATCTTTGAAATCAACTTGATCAGAATTGTAGTCCGTCCATATACGTTCATATGTACAGATCGTCTGCCTTAATGTAGTTTTCCTCAATTTGCCGGGCAACCAGCTGGGCCGCGTATTGACAAGCAGGCCGAATCGAATGCTGCTTGAGCAAGCGCGCAACCACATATGCCGCCAAGAATATGTCTCCGGCTCCGGTCGGATCGCCCTCGAATTTTATTGTAGCTGCGTCATAAGGAATTGCAGCAGCGGTAGTTTCCTGAACAAATCCACCACTGGCACCCGCCGTGACGATGAATTCACGGATATCAAACTTGCGCATCAATGTCGCCAAATCCGATTGAAAAAATGCAAGCATGGTAGCATATTCATGTTTATTGGCTTTGACGATTCGTGAAACGCTGAGGGCATCACTCAATTGGGGCGAAGCAGCCGGATACACATTGCCGTTTCTGACTTCTCTAACCAGGCCCTGGATATCCAGGATGACTTCCAGATCCAAGTCCTTTAAGGATTGTATCGCCCGAACATCAATATCATCAGGGTGTAATGGTCCCAAGTGCAAGACATTGACATCATTGACGTGATCCCATATTTGACCGCGACTGATCGAAGCGGCGCGATGCGGATTTTTCTGCCTACGGTTTTTGGTGCGAATATCGTTTATAAAATGGGTTGATTGCGCTGTGCGGCCGGAATAAACGCTAATTCTTTGATTTTCCAAGCGTTCAATCAGGCGCGAATCGCGGGCGGCAATGTTGGTGATTGCTATTGTGTTGATCCCATGCCGGCTGTAAGTCGCACCTGAATATAGCGTAACGCCGCCGATTTTAAACCGGCTGCCATTCCGGTAAATGTTCTTGTCAATGGTTGTCGAACCAATAACGGCAATGCCTTTTTCTATCATAGTGCGCCCTAATTTGTTATTTAGACCTCAGAGCCGCCCGCCTCGCCTGCACTCGACCATGAGCTACTTGCGGCCTGAGCGTTCGACCGAGCTCACGCCGAGGTCTCAAGTCGAAGGCGGGCCGAATGGAGCGGCCCACGCCCGCCATGCAAGCAAGGCGAGGCGGGCGTGGTGGCCGGCGGGGCGGCGGATGCGTGAGGACTATGAACGTTCTAGGTGCTTTTGGTTGGTCGGGCAATCAACGATCCAGCTGACCGTCGAGTATTCGGCGCAGTTGAAGGTGTTCGGCTCTGGCTTTCTGCAGTTGACGTTCAATGTCTGCGCGTTCGTCCAGCGGGGCCGACGCCAGCTTTTTTTCCAGCGCATCGACCGCCTGCTGGAGACGGTATAAATCTTTTGCGATCCCCCTGATGGGCATTCAAAACCTACCTGAATTCATTTTTCGACGACCGAATCCACAATAAACTATAGGCGATCGATGCGATCTTTTCAAACAAAAAGCGTAAAGATCGCCGTTGTGACATCCCGGACGGCTGGCCTGGCCACAAAATGCTTTTAAAGCCACACCGGATTTGTTAGATTGAAAAACCATAAGATTAATTGCCTGGATTCTGCATGTGTCCTCCAGAGACGAACACGTCGGAGGCTTTCAACTGCAAGGCTTTTCAGGGAAAATGAAATCTGAGCTTCGTGACATACTCAACCAGCCCCTTGCCATTGGCAAGCGGGCTATCAAAAAGCGACTGGTGATGGCGCCCATGGCGTTTTTAGGAAATGTTGCTTTTCGGGAGCTGGTTGAGCAATTCGGTGGTTATGGCTTATTGTTCAGTGAGATGTGCAGTGCCAAGCGAATACCGCAGGAAAACCGCTACCGCTCGACTTATTTCAGGTGGCGGGACACCGAGCTTTCGCGATTGGTCTGCCAGATTTTTGGTGCCGATCCGGCAAGCATGGCGTTTGCCGCCCGACGTATTGAGGCCGAAGGGTTTTTTGGTGTAGACATCAATTTCGGGTGCTCCGATGTCGCTATCTGTCGGCAAAATTGCGGAGCGGCGATTTTGAATACGCCGCAGCTGGCGATTAAAATCGTGTCCGAAGTTCGCAAAGCCATCTCCATCCCCCTATTTGTAAAATACCGTATCGGCTGGCAAGATCAACCTCGTTGGGCAGTTGAAATGGCGCAGCGTTTCGAAGACGCCGGCGCAGATGCTTTGACGTTCCATCCAAGGGTTGCACCGGATCGTCGCTCACGGCCGCCCAAATGGGAATATATCGGCAGGGTCAAGCAGGCCGTGAGCATTCCGGTGTTTGGCAATGGTAACGTCTTCGATCAAGCGGATTGTTTGAAAATGCTGTTAACCACCGGATGTGACGGCGTTGCCATCGGCCGGATGGCAATCGCCAGACCCTGGTTGTTTGCAGAGTGGACCACGGATTATCAGTCCGCAGACGAAATCTATTTAGACTGTGCCTTGCGGCTGGCCGGACTTCTAGAGGCCCATTTTGATGCGCCTCAAGCGTTGCGGCGGTTTAAAAGATTTAGCTACTATTATTCTGCCAGCTTTAAATTCGGTCATACGCTGTACAGTACCGTCCAGAGGACTGAAAACATGACCGAAGCCAAAATTTCACTGCAGCGATTTTTTGAGCGGCGGCCCGAAACTGTTGCCAGACCGAATTTGAATTTCTTTAGCTGATGTGCTTAGCTTAGCAAGCTGGAATAAAAAAACCACAAAAACATGGAAAAATGGAAACACAAAATAAACATTATGATATATTTTCGTGCTTCTTAAATTTCGTGTTTTCGTGGTAAATATTTTCGTCTTGCCCTAAAAAAGCAAAACGGTAGATTGGCTATTAATTTTCTTTAACCGTGACTTTTTGGTCTTTTTTACGGCGATAATCGGACATTTCACGCACATTACCCGGAAATTTTTTGATAAAATTCTCCAGCATTTGATAGGCTTCATCGTCGGTAAACTGACGCGGCGGGTGCTTGCAAAAATAGGCTGATGGTGCTTCCAATACGCCACCTTCACCACGTTCAAGAGCCAGTTTTGCACAGCGTAGTGAATCTATGGCCACCCCGGCCGAGTTGGGCGAATCCTCCACCGAAAGCCTGAGTTCCAGATTCATCAAAACATCGCCGAATAGCTTGCCTTCCATGCGAATAAAACAAACTTTGTTATCTTTTTGCCAAGGCACGTAATCACTGGGGCCAATATGGATGTTTTCGTTTTTCAGTCGCCGGGCAGTAACCGACTGGACGGCTTCGGTTTTGGATTTCTTTTTGGATTTAAGCCGATGGCGATTGAGCATATTCAGAAAATCCGTATTCCCGCCCGTGTTTAACTGATAGGTTCGTTCCATCTTCACACCGCGTTTTTTAAACAGGTCGGTTAAAACGCGGTGGGTAATGGTGGCCCCCAGCTGGGATTTAATATCGTCTCCGATCAACGGTACGTTTTTTTCCGCAAACCGCCTGGCCCACTCCGGATCACTGGCAATAAAAACCGGGATGTTATTGACCAATGCCACCCCTGCCTGGAGAGCGCATTCTGCATAGAAACAGGCCGCTTTCTCTGAGCCAACCGGCATGTAGTTCAGAAGAATTTCAGCTTTGGATTCTTTCAAAATAGCGACTACCTCCTCCAGAGAAGGTTCCGGTCGATCCGCCGGCAAAAAGGTATAGCGGTCTTCATATTCTTTCATATGATCAGCGATACCATCCAAGATCCGGCCCATCTGAACGGTAACCCCGGAGGCCGGCAAGTGGTCGCAAAATACCTGAGTGCAGTTGGGATCAGAGAATATTGCCGTGTTGACATCCTGGCCGACCTTGCGTTTGTCGATATCAAAAGCCGCCACGACCTCAATGTCAGCGGGTGTGTATCCTCCAATTTCCCAGTGCATCAGGCCAATGGCATCATCCGGGCCTTTATCTCGATAATAATAAATTCCCTGTACCAGTGAACTGGCACAATTACCCAGCCCGGCTATCGCAATTTTGATCTTACGCATATCTGTTACCCCTCCTTTCGATCCATGACACCATTCTTGATCCGTACAAGCCTTTGTCTTCGGGTAAAACTTAAACCACGGCAACAGATGTTAATTAAGAACACAAAAGTATTATGGAATTATATATGGCTGATGAGCGTACGCGTTTTCGCTACTAGGATGCGGCTGGCGCCCTCCTCAATGCATCTCAACTGTATCAGCGCTCATCCCGAGGCTCGGTGCTGTTGGGTTAGTCACGTTTGGTTACTGAGTAAGATAAGCATTAAGTCATTAATTTCAATAAAGGATTTTCTTACTTATGAATGGCATATATCCTGTTTATCTGTCAAGGGGTCGAACCATATTTAGTGTCTTTTTTGCCCCACAGGTGCGGCCAGGCTTAAATATTTATTTTTTTCGGTAAACATGAGCTTTTTGTCGACCATCATTTTTAAAAAATTGACAATGGCGTCATCGGGTACATGTGGAAATGCCGCGTAGATAGCCTTAATTGGACGGTGCTGCTGACAAAATAGATAAATTTTCCTGGATGCGCCCGTCAGACGGTGGACGGCAGGTTCTTCCTGATATCGCTGCTGGCGAATAATGCAAAAATTTCTTCCGTCCCGCAGGCTCAAGATGGGCCCATCACCTTGATCTTTGCGAATGTTGGCGTACTGTTGTTGCCAGTCAGAGACCTTTTTTTGGACCGGCTTCCAAATTTTTTTCTGATAGGTCCGATCTCCCCGATAAGCTTGGATCAAAAACGGCAATGATCGAAAGATTTTATCGGGGAATAGATAGGACCAGTTAGGGTGATTGAATACGGCCTTTATGCCGTATACCTTCGGGTTACGCCACACCGGGCTTTCCAACCCAAGCCAAAAACGAACAGCAGTAAGCGGGTAGAACGGCAGGGCAAATTCAAGGGTCCGCAATGTTTCGGCGACATCATCCTCATCGCTTCCCGGAAACTGCAGGATTAAATTTGAGATATTGCGTATTCCCAGCGCCTCGCAATTTTTCATGATTTCTAAATTCTGGATTGCGGTGGTACCCTTGTGCAATTTTTTGAGGAGATGGCTGCTTAGTGCTTCAATGCCTATTTGAACTTCGCGCATTCCGCAATCGCGCATGGCGGTTAATTCTTTCAAAGAAGTTGTTGCCCTGACCTCGCCGAAAATACGCAGATCTTTGTTAAGTTTGGCCACTTGCTTAAATATCTGATGCGCATTTTTGGGGGGCAATACATTATCCATCAGGGCCACTGAAAGTGTTTGATGCCTGCCCGTCAAATAGTCGATGTCGGCAGCGATCTGGTTGGCTGTTTTGCTGCGGTACCCTTCCCACTGAAGATTGAGATTGCAAAAAGCGCAACCGGTTACCTGATCAGATCCGACGGACCGTTTCCACCAGCATCCCCTTGATGATTCTACGGGCAGGGTCGGGAAAAAGCGTTTGTGGGGCTTAAATGTTTTCAGCAGGCTAAAATACGCATCATAGTCTGGCGCCGGTAGATCATCCAAGCGTTTCAGTTGCGCAAAGGCGACTGTGGCCGGCTGCATAACGCCCGCTTGCCGGGCAAAAACACCTTCAATAGGTGCTCTGCCCGGTTGAGATGACGATCGTCTGAGATCTTGAATGATATGATATAGAGGCAATTCGCCTTCTCCATTGACGACCACATCGATGTCGGCGAAGTTTTTCAAAAGCGCCGGTGCAGCAATTGCCGGAGTTAAGGCCCCGCCCACCACGATCGTTACCTCGGGGCGTTTTTTTTTGATGCGCTTGATTGTGTAAAGGGCGGACGTCATTTGGCAGAGTGAAATGCTAAAACCGATCAGCCCATAGGCGTGCCAGTCTTGCCGGTGCACAAACGTATCGGTTGCTTTTTTAATCTTGCGGGTTAAGGCTTTAAATTCAATCTTCTGCAGCCTGGTCTTGCCGACGGATTCTTTGCGAAAAAGCCTTTGAGCCTGTTGTCGGTTCCTGGGGTAAAGCAGCGCGGCATAGATGCTTTCCGCCAGCCAGGTTCGTTCTGAGATTTCATGGTAGATGTGATAACCGATCGCTTCGGCCAGTTGCAGATAAAGATGAAAGGTGTCAATTTGGAGATCGGAAATACGGTCTTTTAAATACGCCTTTAGCGTACCCAGCTGAACGGAAGGGCGGTTGAAAAGAGGCCATGGGGTGGAGATCAATGCAATTTGAGATAGCGTTTTTTTCGGTTTGCTTTTCATTGATGCTCGCTTCTGAAGGGGTGGGGTTTAGCGACTCTGCTGGTTTTTGCAAAGGCGTCGTTGACCCCGGATTGAATTTACTTTATACATACAGCCCGGAAGCCGAATTTGACAATGATTTTGTTGAGCGTGACTTAAAACGGCCGGAGAAGTTTTGTAGATTGAAATACGAGACACCCGCAAAATCAATGATATCACAAACCGGCCCCGATCCATTAGGCGTCCATGGGGGCTGAATGGCATGGCCAAATTAAATGCGCTGCCTACAGCAGCAGAAAAGAATAACGATGAGCAAAAAACCAGACCTTAAGGTTATCCTCGGTGATATCAAACTTCAGAATCCCGTACTTACCGCATCCGGGACTTTCGGTTATGCGCAGGAATTTGAGGGGCTGTTGGATCTGAACCGCCTGGGCGGCATCATTGTAAAAGGCCTTGCGTTGCAGCCGACCAAGGGCAATCCGCCGCCGCGAATCGTTGAAACGCCTTGTGGCATGCTCAATGCCATTGGTCTGGAAAATGTGGGCATAGATGCTTTTACAGATCAAAAGCTTCCCTTTTTAAAAACATTGTCGCCGCCGATTTTCGCAAATATATATGGCACCTGCATCGAGGATTATGCTGAGCTGGCAGCGCGCCTGGAAGTGCTGGAAGACATCGCTGGAGTAGAGGTCAATATTTCATGCCCGAATGTAAAAGCGGGGGGGATTGCTTTTGGTGCCGACCCGCAAGTGGCCCATCGTGTTGTCGAGTCTGTGCGTGAGAAAACAACAAAACATCTTATGGTAAAATTGTCACCGAATGTGACCGATATTACCCTGATCGCCCAAGCAGCGGAACAGGCTGGTGCTGATTCGCTTTCCATGATCAACACCGTTACCGGCATGGCCATTGACATTGAAACCCGACGGCCGAAAATTGCCAATATCACCGGAGGACTATCGGGTCCGGCCATTAAACCGATTG
The DNA here is from genome assembly GCA_050122475.1 of Desulfobacterales bacterium. Taxonomy (GTDB): domain Bacteria; phylum Desulfobacterota; class Desulfobacteria; order Desulfobacterales; family JAHEIW01; genus JAHEIW01. The sequence goes on from JASFIV010000005.1 coordinate 29,430, forward strand.
CGCTGCGAATGGTTTGGCAGGTGGTTCAGGCGACAAATATCCCCGTTGTCGGTATCGGCGGCATCATATCCGCAGAAGATGCTCTCGAGTTTTTAATTGCGGGGGCATCAGCCGTGCAAATTGGCACCGCCAATTTTATTAACCCGCAAGTGACCACCGATATTATCGACGGGCTTGAAATGTTTTTGGCGCAAAGAAAAATTGCCAGGGTTGTCGACATAATCGGGACTCTGGAAACAAATTTGTCCGGGCCGCTGGAGTAATGGAGTGGCCTACTCCGCTGAAGTAGCTTCAGCTACGAAGGCCGGCTTGGAGTGTTGGAGTAATGGGAAAAGGAATGTCTGCATCAAGCTTTATGCAGTACTCCAATACTCCAGTGCTCCAGTACTCCAAGCTCCTACAAGACGATCGCCTCTTTGACCGGATGGGTTTTAAGATATTCCAGACGGTTTAGACCATTGACATACGCTTTGGCACTGGCCGTAATAATATCAGGATCCGCCCCGCGGCCCAGTGCCAGAAGGCCGTTTTCTTGCAGGCGAACGGTTACTTCCCCTTGGGCATCGGTACCGCCGGTCAGGGCGCTGACCGAAAAGCGCAATAGTTCCGATGAAGTCCCGGTTAGCTTGCCGATGGCATTAAAAGCGGCATCAATGGGACCGTTTCCGTAGCCTGCGCCCCGCGCTGGCCGACCGTTTATATCCAGCTTGACGCTGGCCATGGGCAATACGGTTGTACCGGCCGTCACATGCAAGTATTCAAGTTTAAAAATATCCGCCGTCCGCAAAATGCCTTCAGTTACGATGACTTCAAGATCTTCATCGACCACGTGCTTTTTCTTGTCAGCCAGCTCTTTAAAGCGTGAAAAAACAAGATTGATTTCTTCATCAGACAAGTCATAACCCATGTCCTTTAAGCGGGAGCGCAGGGCATGCCGCCCGGAATGCTTGCCCAGAACCAGCTTGTTGGTACTCAGGCCGATCGTTTCCGGCTTCATGATTTCATAGGTCATTGGATTTTTCAGCACGCCGTCCTGATGGATCCCGGCCTCATGCGCAAAAGCATTGGCGCCAACAACGGCCTTATTGGGTTGCACAATAATACCGGTAATCATGCTCACCAGCCGGCTAGTGGGATGAATGTATTCGGTCTGAATGGAGGTCGTCAGTCCTAATGCGTTATTGCGGGTGACCAGTGACATGACAACTTCTTCAAGAGACGTGTTGCCGGCCCGTTCGCCGATACCGTTGATGGTAACTTCAGCCTGCCGGGCACCGGCAGTAATAGCCGAGAGCGTATTGGCGGTGGCCAACCCCAGATCATTGTGACAGTGGACGCTGAGTATAGCTTTATGGATATTGGGCGTGTGCGTCTTGACATAGCTGACCAGCTCGGAAAATTCCTGGGGGATGGCATAACCGACGGTATCGGGCAAATTTACCGTTGTAGCGCCGGCTTCAATGACAGCTTCAAATACTCTGCAAAGAAAATCGCGATCGCTACGTGAGCCATCTTCGGCTGAAAATTCGACATTATCGGTTAGGGTTCGGGCATATTTTACCGCCTCAACCGCAGCTGCGACGACTTCGTCGCGAGACATCTTGAGCTTGTATTCCAGGTGGATGTCCGAAGTGGCAATGAAGGTATGTATTCGAGGCTTGGTCGCGTGGCGGATGGCCTCCCAGGCCCGGTCGATATCGCTCTTTGAAGTCCGCGCCAAGGCGGCCACTTCAGTTTTTTCCAGCTTACCGGCAATTCGCGATACCGCTTCCAGATCGCCATCGGAGGCGGCCGGGAAACCGGCTTCAAGAATGTCGACACCCAATTTTTCCAATTGAGTCGCAATTCGCAATTTTTCGGCCGTATTCATGCTGGCCCCCGGACTCTGCTCACCATCTCTTAAGGTGGTATCAAATATCAATACATGATCGTTCATTTTTTATTACTCCCTTGTGTTAAATGGTTGAGGTGTAAATTGGTCAAATAGTTTTCGTCATTGTGTTAACAGTAACGCTTCAACTATTTAACCATTTAACGCTTTGACCGTAACGCAGGGAGCATCGGCCGCAGACACCCCGACTTGGGGAGGGCTGCGGCGTTGTTTCCTTTCATCGCTTTCAATTGAGTTCTCCTTTACGGCAAGTAGATGGGATCTCCAATTTGGCCACGTTGGGCCTTGGCAAGCTTGAATTGAAAACTGTCCGCCAACGCCTGCCAGCTGGCCTCGATGATATCCTCCGAAACACCCATTGTGCTCCAGATTTCATTTTGATCCCGTGATTCGATTAATACGCGGACTTTGGCGGCCGTGCCCCGACTACCATCGATAACCCGTACTTTAAAATCGACCAGTCGCATCGTATCCAGGTCGGGATAGAATTTGCCCAGGGCCTTTCTGAGCGCATTGTCCAGAGCGCTGACCGGTCCGTATCCTTCGCCGGCGGTAATTTCTTCTTTGCCGTTGACGCTAATTTTAATGGTTGCATGGGCAGAGCAGGGTTGATCTTTGTCTTTTTCAATGGTGACGCGGAAGGATTCCAGTACAAAATGAGGCCGAAATTGGTCGGTAAATTTTTCCAGCAGGATTTTAAACGAACCGTCTGCTGAATCAAATTGGTAGCCTTCCTGTTCCAGTTGTTTGATCTCAGAGGCGATCTGCCGGCTGTCAAAGCCGTTATTGCCAAGTTCAACTCCAAGTTCCCTGGCTTTGTACTCCACATTGCTTTTGCCGGACAGATCGGATACCAGTACCCGGCGTTTGTTTCCGACCGCTACCGGGTCCATGTGTTCATATGCTTTTGGTGTTTTCATAATGGCACTGACATGAATGCCGCCTTTATGTGCAAAAGCGCTTTTTCCGACAAAGGGCCGCGAGTTAACCGGAACCAGATTGGCTGTTTCACTGACATAACGCGACAGGCTTTTTAGTTTCTTGAGGTTTTCGGCCGAGACACACTCTCGTCTCATTTTAACATTCAGAATGGGAATGATTGATGTTAAATCGGCATTGCCGCATCTTTCGCCGTATCCGTTAATGGTCCCGTGAACCATTGTGGCTCCTTTGTGAATGGCACTGATCGAATTTGCGACCGCCAGGTTGCAGTCATTATGACAGTGAATACCGAGCTGAATGGCTGCATTTTGAGGCAATCTGTCACAATAGTCCCTTACTTGCTTTTGAACCGATTCAATGATCATCTCCAATTCAAATGGAAGTGTGCCCCCGTTGGTATCACATAAAACAATAAAATCGGCACCGCCGTCTAAAGCGGCCTTCAGCGATTTGAGGGCATAGTCCTTGTTATTCTTAAAACCATCAAAAAAGTGTTCGGCGTCATAGACAACTTCGCGCTGATGTTGCTTTAAAAACGCTACGCTGTCATTGATCATGGCCAGATTTTCGGCCAAGGTGTTACCCATGATTTGCTCAACGTGCAGATCCCAGCTCTTTCCAAAGACGGTCACCGTCGGCGTTTCAGTATCTATCAATGCTTTGAGATTAGGATCCGCTTCGGGGCCAATACCGGGTTTGCGGGTCGAGCCAAAGGCCGCCAAACGGGCCTGTGAGAATTTTACTCTTTTGGCCAAATCAAAAAATGCCACATCTCTGGGATTCGAACCGGGCCAGCCACCTTCAATGTAATGAATACCGTTATCGTCCAGACGCAGGGCAATATTTAATTTTTCTTCTGCAGAAAAGGTGATGTTTTCTCCCTGGGTTCCATCTCTTAAAGTGGTATCGTATAGTAAGATTGGGTCCATTAGGGTTCTCCAAATCATTTGGGCAAAAGGCATAAGGCGTCAGGCGCAAGGCGAAGAAACTCAATCTTATTTCTCAAACTTACAGAATTTGATCCATTGCCGTATGCCTGACGCCGGTCACCATGCGCCCGAATTATTTTCTCCGGTTTTCCGGTCTGAGTGAACGGACGACCGTACCGGTTTGCCACATTTCCGATTCTTTGATGGCGGCCAGTTCTTTATCCAATTTTTGGCGGTAATCCGGTGCACTGTTGGCTTCCAGCACCCGCTTGGTCTCTTCACCGTTGACAACCCGATCATACAGCGTCTCAAATACGGGGGCGACCGCATCTCGAAACTTCGGTGCCCAGTCTAGAGCACCGCGCTGAGCGGTTGTAGAGCAACTGGCAAACATCCAATCCATACCATTTGCGGCCACCAGACGGATCAGGCTCTGGGTCAACTCTTCCACAGTTTCATTAAACGCTTCGCTCGGGCTGTGCCCGTTTTTCCGCAGCAGCGCATACTGTGCCTCCATAACACCTGCCAGACAGCCCATCAGCACACCGCGTTCCCCGGTCAGATCGCTATAAACCTCATTGGCAAATGTGGTTGGGAACAGGTAGCCGGATCCGATGGCTATTCCCAGCGCCAGGGTTTTTTCTCTGGCGTTGCCGGTATAGTCCTGATGGATGGCAAAACTTGAATTAATGCCGCTTCCATCCAAATAATTGCTCCTGACGGTGCGCCCCGATCCTTTGGGCGCCACCAAAACCACATCCACGTTTGGCGGTGCAACCACCCCGGTTTGCTGGTGATAAACGATTGAAAAACCATGCGAGAAATAAAGCGTATTGCCGTCGGACAGGCATTCCTTTATTTGCGGCCACATAGCCATCTGACCGGCATCTGACAGCAGATATTGAATGATGGTTGCCTGCCGTGCGGCATCCACTAATGGGAAAAGTGTTTTGCCGGGCACAAACCCATCTGATAGCGCCCGGTCCCAGGAGTCGCTATGTTCACGCTGGCCGACGATCACGTTGATCCCGTTGTCTCGCATATTCAAGGCCTGCCCGGGGCCCTGAACACCATAGCCTAAAACTGCCACGATTTCGTCTGCCAGGACTTCACGGGCTTTCTGCAACGGAAACTCCTCATCCGTGATCACTTCCTCCTCGGTTCCTCCGAAATTAAATTGTGCCATATGACCTCTCCTTTTTTCAGTCACGCCTTTATTCTTCTAAATAATACTTAATTCAAACCATTTATTTTTAAGATAGTGTTCTACTTGGGTTCTCGATACAGCGCCAACGTCCCACTGCGTGCAATTTTCTCAATTCCCATTGGCTTGAGAAGATTGATCAGTGCTTTTAATTTGCCTTCATCTCCGGTAACCTCGATAATATAATGCTCGGTGCCGACATCAATGACTTTGCAACGGAAAATATCGACAATTCGCAGAATTTCAGCCCGTAAGTCCGGTCGCGCTCTAACACAAATCAACGCCATTTCGCGTTTGACCGCCCTAGGTCCGGTCATATCGCGCAATTTGATGACATTGATCAATTTTCTGAGCTGTTTTTCAATCTGTTCGATCACGGGTGGATTTGCTTTGGTGACAATGGTTATTCTAGATACCTGCGGGTCCATCGTCGGCGCGGTGCACAAGCTTTCAATGTTGAAACCTTTACCGCTGAACAACCCTGCCACTCTTGAAAGCACCCCCGGTTGATTATCGACCAGCATCGTCATTGTATGTTTGGTTTCTTCCATCTCAATTCCTCTAAACGGGCGTTTTCCCTATCTCATTTGACGTTTAACCCGGATCAGCCAATATTTATTCAGCAGGTATTGGTTATCTGTTATTCGTTATTCCAATAACCACTAACCAGTAACGAATAACCCATCTAAACGAGCAGCATCTCTGTAATGGGCGCGCCGGCGGGTACCATGGGATAAACGCTTTCTTCACGATCGACCTTAAAATCCATAATCACCGGCCCTGGCGCCGAAAGCCCCTCTTTAAGCACTGCTTCGACTTCCTCGGGTTTTGTTGCGCGTAAACCCATTGCCCCGTAAGCTTCGGCAAGCTTTACAAAATCAGGCGCACAATCCATGCCCGTACAAGCATAGCGTTTTTCGTAAAACAATTCCTGCCACTGGCGGACCATCCCCAAATAGGCGTTGTTGAGGATGACCACTTTGACCGGAAGGCCGCTTTGGACGGCTGTGGCCATTTCCTGTATGTTCATCTGGATGCTGCCGTCACCGGCAATATCGACAACCAGTTTGTCCGGGCATGCCATCTGGGCGCCGATTGCGGCCGGCAGTCCAAACCCCATACAGCCGAGTCCGCCGGAGGTAATAAAATGGTTGGGCCGATCAAAATGATAATATTGTGCCGCCCACATCTGATTTTGGCCCACTTCGGTTGTAATGATGGCTTCGCCCTTGGTCAGCTCATAAAGCTTTTCAACCACATACTGAGGCTTGAGTGTATCACCCTGTTCATACGCCAGCGGCTTCGTATTTTTCCACTCTTCAATTTGGGATAACCAGCTCTGGCGGTCTTTTTCGATGTCGCCCAGATGCGCCTCATCAATGAGTTGATTCAGGTTTCGCAGACTGATTTTACAATCTCCGACAATCGGAATGGTGACCGGGATATTTTTACGAATTGAAGTCGGGTCGATGTCAATGTGGACTATTTTTGCCTGCGACGCAAATGCGTCCGTTTTCCCGGTAACGCGATCGTCAAATCGGACACCGATGGAAATCAAAAGGTCACAAGCGCCGGTGCTCATATTGGCGCGATAGGTGCCATGCATGCCAATCATTCCAAGCCACAGTGGATCTGTGCCGGGAAATGTCCCTAGGCCCATTAATGACGAGGTGACTGGAATACGGACTTTACGCGCAAACCGGGTCAATTCAGCCGCTGCCCCGGATAGGATGACGCCACCGCCTGCAAAGATAACCGGCCGTCGCGATACTTTGATCAGATCGACGACCTTTCTCAATTGCTTCATATTCGGCTCATAGGTCGGATTGTATGATTTGAGTTGTACGTCTTTGATGGGCTGGTAATCAATGACGGCCTTGCCGACATCTTTGGGTATATCGACCAGTACCGGGCCTGGGCGGCCTGAACGCGCCAGATAAAACGCTTCCTTGATGATACGGGGAAAGGCTTCAGCCGATGGTACTAGATAATTATGTTTGGTGCAGGGACGGGTGATTCCCACGATGTCGACTTCTTGGAAGGCATCGTTGCCAATCAACTGGGTTGGCACCTGCCCGGTAAAAATAACCATGGGAATTGAGTCCATATAGGCCGAAGCAATCCCGGTGACGGTGTTGGTTGCGCCCGGACCGGAGGTCACCAGGCAAACGCCGACTTTGTCGCCGGCACGAGCGTAGCCGTCGGCGGCATGGACAGCGCCCTGTTCATGTCTAACCAGTATATGCCGGATATCTGTTCTAATCAGTTCATCATAAATATCGATGACCGCCCCTCCGGGGAATCCAAAGATCGTGTCGACGCCTTCTTCTTTCAGTATTTCCATTAGTACTTGAGCACCGGTTAATTTCATTTTTCTACCTCTTAGAATCCATTGGATAATTTAATTGACAACATTTCACCGGCAGGCACCGGGTCGTTCTTAAAAAAAAAACCGTTATCAGCTTTGGGCTGATAACGGTTATGATGTTTTTATGTTAGCAGATTTAGGCCATTATCAACCCTTTGCTCCCCAGCAGCTAATAATAATGCCGCTGACAAGTACCAGAATAAGGCTAATAAGGTTGTTTATGGCGACGTTGCTTTTCATTATGATACCAGGAGACTGAATGTATGCTACTGAGTAGCAGGATGTTGTAGGGTTGTCAAGGATTTTTAGACAGGCTCCTTATAGTCACATTCTGTGGACAGGCAGGTCAAAAAAGTGCCTTCTTTTTTGGTGGTTTTTTCCAGCAACAATGGGGCATCGCATTGCGGGCATTTTTTATTGACCGGTTTATCCCAGGTGGCGAATTCGCACTTGGGAAATTGACTGCACCCGTAGAACAGTTTACCGCGTTTTGAATGTCTTTCGACGATTTCACCATCGCAATTTTTTTCCGGACATTTTATACCGATTTTCTGATTGGCACCATTAGAATTTAGCGACTGAGTGTTTTTGCAATCCGGATATGCACTGCATGCCAAAAATTCCCCGTAGCGGCCCCGCTTGACTACCATTGGGCTGCCGCATTTTTCGCAAGCCTTGTCGACAACCTCTTCGCTGTTGGTTTCCACAGGCTGTATGTTTCCGCGTTCGTCACGAGTATAATCCCTGGAGTAGCTGCAATCCGGGTAACCGCTGCACGCCAGAAAATGACCGTTTTTGCCAACCTTAATGTGCAAGGGTTTGCCGCAATCCGGACAATCGAGCCCTGTGGGCAACCCTACACCTTTGACACTCAGCATATCGTTGGATGCTGTTTCCAGATCCTTTTCAAAGGGACCATAAAATTGAGACAGGATCTTGGCCGCTTCCACGCCTGATGATTCAATGCGGTCCAGGTTTTCTTCCATACGGGCGGTAAACTCCACGTCAACGATATCGGGAAAATTGTCAACCAGAAGATCGTTGACGATAAAACCCAGCTCAGTCGGTCGAAAATATCGGTTATGCAGATTGGCGTATTCTTTTATGCGAATGGTCGACAAAATGCTGGCATACGTACTGGGGCGACCAATCCCGTTTTCTTCAAGCTCTTTTACCAGAGAAGCCTCAGAGAACCTTGGCGGCGGCTGGGTAAAATGCTGTTTAGGCTCCAACTGCAGCAGCTTTAAAAACATTCCTTCCGTCAGTGTCGGCAAAATCGGTTTCTTATTCTGATCCTTTTCAGCAATTTCATCGGCGACTGACTTATACAGCGCCATAAACCCTGGGAATTTCACGGTGGATCCGCTGGCACTAAATGTATAAGGGCCGGCTTCGATGGTGACTGAAACCTGATTGATGAGGGCCTGTTTCATCTGGGAGGCGATGAAGCGTTGCCAGATCAAACGGTATAAAGCCAGTTGATCCTGGGACAAATAAGGGGCCATTTCTTCAGGTGTGTTCCCGAGCACGGTCGGGCGAATGGCTTCATGCGCATCCTGTGCTTTTTTCCGGTTTTTAAAATACCTCGGTTTATCCAGCGCGTAATCGGTGCCGAATTTTTCCCGGATGACTTTTAAGGCCTCTTCAGCGGCTTCGCTGGCGATACGGGTGGAATCGGTGCGCATATAGGTGATCAAACCAACGGGTTCTCCCGGACCCAGCTCAATACCTTCGTAAAGCTGCTGGGCAATCAACATGGTCTTTTTGGCCGAAAATCGCAGTTTGCGGATGGCGTCCTGCTGTAGCTTGCTGGTTGTAAATGGCGGTAGCGGGTTTTTACGGATCGTTTTTTCAGTGATTTTTTTAACTACAAATTTTTCGCCGTCCAGTTGCGCTACTATCGAATGGGCGGTTTCTTTATTGGGTATGTCGATTTTGGTATCATTTTTTTTAGTCAGTCTAGCCATAAAAGGGGGAGGGGATTCACCTTCAAGATGTCCCGTGATCGACCAATACTCCTTAGGTTCGAAGGCCTGGATGGCACGCTCCCTTTCGCAGATGATGCGCACAGCGACCGATTGCACCCGGCCGGCGCTTAAACCGCCTTTTACTTTGCGCCATAACAATGGCGAGATATGGTAACCGACCAGGCGGTCGAGTATGCGACGTGCCTGTTGGGCTTCATATTTGGGGCGATCGAGAGACTCTGGTGATTCCATCGCTTTATGAATCGCATCTTTAGTGAGCTCATGAAAAAGAACGCGATAAAACTTGCGGTCCTTTTTTTTAAGTACTTCGGAAGCATGCCATGCAATGGCCTCCCCTTCACGATCCGGGTCAGGTGCCAGAAATATATCGGTGGCATCACCGGCAGCCTGTTTCAAGGCTTTGATAACTTTTTGTTTACCGGGGATATTTTTATATTGGGGTTTAAACCCGTTTTCGATATCGATCCCCATTTCTTTGTTTGGTAGATCTTTGATGTGGCCGACAGTTGCCGCGACATTATAATCCTGTCCCAAATACTTTTTAATCGTTTTGACTTTCGTCGGCGACTCCACAACTACAAGTGGTTTGGTCACGGTCTCTCCTTACGCTCGATTTGCCTTTTTTGATGGTTGCGCGCACTTAGGGATCTTACGGGAAAAATAGTGCTGCACCAAATTCTCAATGAAATAAGGTTTATACTGTCCTGGCCCTTAAGGCTTCGGGTCCAATATGGCAAAAAGCTTTCCGGGCAGCTGCTGCACCATCCCTTTGAGCTCTAATTGCAGCAGAAGACTGAGCAATTTGCCCGGCTCGATATTTGTTTTGCGAACGATTGCATCTATATGCAGTGGATAGGGACTGAGAATTTTATAAAGGTCCAATTCATCCGGTGCAAGTGATGCCAGCCTTTCGGCGGTCTTATTATCCAAAGATCCTGCCGGTACGGAAACATGTGCTGTAAATGCTGTCAGCTCCTCAAGGACATCCTGTGCGTTTTCCACCAATTTAGCGCCCTGCTTGATCAAGGTATGGGTGCCGGTGCTTTTAAACGAATGGATGCTTCCGGGAACGGCAAAAACCTCTCGATTTTGTTCTGCTGCGAGTCGCGCCGTGATCAGTGACCCGCTTTTACGCGAGGCCTCAACGACAATTGTTCCCATACTCATTCCACTGATGATTCGGTTACGAATTGGAAAATTATGGGATTCAGGTTTTGTGTCCAGCGAAAATTCTGATATGACGGCGCCCTGTTCCGATATTCGCTTAAACAGTTTCCGGTTTTCAGCCGGATAGATGATATTCAAACCGCTTCCAAGTACGGCAACGGTTTTGCCCCTGCCTGCCAGAGCTCCCTGGTGAGCGGCTGTATCGATACCCAGTGCCATTCCGCTCACGATTGTAATATCAAATGCGGCCAGGTCAGCACACAAGTTCTGGGTGGCTGAAATACCGTAGGCGGTTGCGTTGCGTGAGCCGACCACGGCAACGTTTTTATCCGAACCCGCCAGACTGCCGGAGATATACAGAATCGGCGGCGGATCCGGTATCTCTCTCAACAACGACGGATACGACCCATCTGTCAGGGTGATCACCGAGAACCCTTTTTGATGGATCTGATCCAGTTCCGCCTTGATCCATTGCGGTACTTTAAAGTTTAAGATGGCAGTAGCCAGATGTTTTGAGATGCCCTCGACTGCCAGTAGCTCTTGCGGCGTCACCTGAAACACACGTTGCGGTGATCCAAACCGCTCTATCAGCCGCTTAAACAAGTGGTTGCCGATGCCGGGAACATCTTTAAGACAAAACCACGGTAGAAGGTTTTCCATCTCGTTAAAAACCCCCTGTGAAAGGGGGGGCAGTCAGACGTAAACAAATTGTCATTCATGAGATAATTTTAAAGTCTGTTCATATCAATGTCAATTCGATATTCGGCTGTCCGATGGCTCGCCAGAGAAAAATAGGTCATACAGCCCGAGGAATCAGCAGTTGGCTGTTGATTATTTCTTTTTACCGCGCCTCTGCCAGGCCAGTAAAATCGGGCTTGCCACATAAATGGAAGAATACGTGCCGGCCAGGATGCCGACGATCAATGCAAAGGCAAAATCGTGAATAATGCCCCCCCCGAGAACAAAAAGGGTAACCACGACCATCAGGGTCGTCAATGAGGTCAAAATTGTTCTGCTGAGGGTTTCGTTGATCGATCGATTGACAACAAAGTCCAGCGGTTTTTTATGAAATTTTTTCAGATTTTCGCGGATGCGGTCAAAGACGATGATGGTGTCGTTTAACGAATAACCCACGATCGTCAGCAACGCGGCGATAATCGGCAGCGTGAACTCTTTATCAAAAATAGAAAAGATGCCAACGGTAATGATGACATCATGTATCAGTGCAACGATGGCCCCCATGGCGTATTTGAGCTCAAGAAACCAAAAAACCACCAGCGTCACAAGCAGCGCCGCGCCGATCAGAAATGGAATGCTGACATTAAACAGATCGAAAAGATAGACCGCCCCGATAAGCGCGGCGGCAACCACGCCGCTCAAAATCCATTTCAATTCAAAGCGCCCGGATATGTAAATGGTTATAAACAGCAGGGCATAGAAAATGGCAAACAAGGCCTTTTCCCGCAGATCTTTGCCCACCTGGGGGCCCACCATTTCCACCCGCCGAATTTCCACTTCGTTCCCGGTCGATTCCTCCAGCGCTTCTTTTATATCCGAACTGAAACCTTCACCTCTGCCGTACGAGATTTCGGTTCGAATCAGAAATTCATTGTCAATTTGCTGGCCAAATTGCTGCACAGAGGATTTTGCCAAACCGATTGTGTTGAGGCCGGTTTTTATCGTATCGATTTGAACCGGTGTTTTAAACTTAATTTGGACCAGTGTGCCGCCGGCAAAATCGATGCCGAGCCTGGGACCACCATGAAAAATCAACGACAACACACTAATGGCCACACAGGTAAAAGACAAAAAAAAGGCAATCTTTTTTCTACCGATGAAATCAATGTTGATGTCAGGTTTGATAAACCGCATGAAGTCTTCTCTTTCAATACCCGCTTGCGCCAGTCGTGCGCTGCAGTGTTCGATGTTTACGCTTGAGCCTCAGGGCTCGATACCTATTTGATTTCTTACGTTACGGTTGACCGCCATAAGCGTCATTTATCTGTCCGGTAAAACGGTTTTTGCTAAATACTGACTGTCTTGACTTTGCGGCCGGCTAAAATATAATCGAATATCAAACGCGACATTACCAGTGCGGTGAACATGCTGGCAATCACACCCAGACTCAAAGTGACCGCGAATCCTTTCACGGGTCCGGTTCCAAATTGGAAAAGCACGATGGCAGCAATCAAGGTGGTCACATTGGCATCGAGAATCGTCAAGGTGGCGCGGTCAAAGCCGGCGTCAACCGCAGCTCTGGGTGTACGTCCCAATGCCAGTTCTTCCCGGATGCGCTCAAATATGATCACATTGGCATCCACGGCCATACCGATCGTAAGGATAATACCGGCGATCCCCGGAAGAGTTAAAGTGGCACCGGCCGCAGCCAGCCCGGCGGCAATCAAAACAATATTCAATGTCAGGGCCACATCGGCAATCACACCGGCAGCTTTGTAATACACAACCATGAACAGTACCACCAGGATTCCACCGATCAGCATGGAAATTAGCCCTTTGCGAATAGAATCAGCCCCGAGTGAAGGGCCCACTGTGCGCTCCTCTAATATGTTAACCGGAGCCGGCAGGGCACCCGCCCGCAGCACAATGGCCAGGTCTTTGGCTTCTTCCAGGGTAAAATTACCCGTGATGCGGGCCTGACCGCCGGCAATCTTTTCCTGAATGACGGGGGCTGAAGCCACTGTATTGTCGAGGACGATTGCCAATCGTTTGTTCACGTTTTCGCCGGTGATGCGCTCAAAATCCCGCGCCCCTTTTTTATCGAAATTAATGGACACAAAAGGGATATTAAACTGATCGAAATCGACGCGCGCATTGGTCAGGTTGGCACCGGTCAGCAGCGTTCGCTTTTTCAGCAAAAAAGGCACTCTTGAAACCTGACCGGTTTCAGTATCTGTTTCGACCCGATAGAGTATCTGTCTGCCGGGCGGGACAGTGCCTTTTTCAACCGCCCTGGCATCCTGGGTGTCGTCCACCAGCTTGAATTCCAAAAGGGCGGTTCGGCCGATTAAGTCTTTAGCACGATCGGCGTCTTTGATTCCCGGGAGCTGAATCAATATTCGTCTTTGCCCCTGACGGCGGATATCGGGTTCAGCCACACCAAATTGGTCGATGCGATTGCGGATGGTTTCCAGTGCTTGATCGACTGCCAGTTTTTCAACGTTTTCGGCCTCAGCGGGTGGCAGCTGCAGGATGAAGTTGGTGGTGCCGCCCGATACTGTTTGGGCGCTTTTGAGCTGATCAAACTCGTCTTTGATGAGCGTGCTGAATTTTTCAGCAATTTGCGCATCTTGGATAGTGGCGGCAATTTTTTTCCCCTCTATGCGATCCAATGAAACGCCGCGCAGCCGCTCTTTTCTGAGCTGATCGCGAATTTCCTGCATAATACGCTCAACCTGTCCGTCCACGGCTTTGGCTGTGTCGACTTCCAGCACCAAATGCATCCCGCCTTGCAGGTCAAGTCCCAGGTTGATTTGCTTGTGCGGCCACAAACCCGGCTCAATGGTTGGAAGCACATAGATAACCGCTGTTACAATGACTGCAAAAACTAAAATCAGTTTCCATGAAAAATTTTTCAATGCTGATATCCTCATTTGTTCAGTGCAAACCGCTAAAAAACCTCAGACGCCAACAGCGTTCAGAAGGCCCCGCGGCGGGCAGCATAATTCAGTTCGCTAAATAGACAAATGGTTGAATGGCTAAACGCCTATTTTCGCACAGCGTTTAACGATTCAACCACTAAAATTGTCCTCAATCGCATTCGAGATCAATCCACTGCGAATGTTGCTGTTATTTTTTTTGCGGCTGCGGCTGGGCAGACGGCTGAACCATGGCTGATACATTGGAGCGCGCTACTTTGACTCTGACTTTGTCTGCTATTTCGACGGTTAATGTCGTATCATCTATTCCGGTAATACGACCGTGCAAACCGCCGCTGGTAATAATGCGGTCTCCCTTTTTCAGACTCGATATCATACTTCGGTGCTCTTTTTGTCTTTTTTGCTGGGGTCGGATCAGCAGAAAATAGAAAATAACGAACATCAGGATGATCGGGATAAACCCGCCAAACCCAGCTGCGCCCTCTCCGCCGGCTCCTCCACCCATTGCATAAGCGATGTCGATCAAAATAATACCTCCTCTAATTGAGAAACAATCCACTAAGTTGGATTGAATTCTTTTCTCTTACTTTATGGCCCCCTGGAGGTTACCATCCAGTGGCCTGAATACTACCAAAATTAGCGCACTTTTTTAGGATTTCAAGTTTAGGTGCGAAATAACAACAAATCTTGCAATAAATTGAGCCACCAGATACAGCAATATAAAAAGGCTGTCAATATCGAATTCAGGTATTCGTCTAAGGTTTCTTGTGATCCTCATAGATGATATTGCTGTCTCCCGGGGTCATGGACAGATCACCTTCGATTTTGACACTCAGGTTGCGGCGCTCCTCCAACTCTGCGATTTCTTTTCGCTTTTTATTTAACAGATAGTCAGCGACATCCACCGGCACGATACCAATCACAGCAGTGATTCCCGGTTTGAGGGTTTCTAAACTGAGTTTTCGAAGAAACCCAACGGCCAGCGTTTCGGTCGAGGCCACCAGACCTTTGCCTTTGCAATAGCGACAGGGATGGTAACTGCCAAATTCAATCGAAGGCCGAATCCGCTGGCGGGACATTTCCAGCAATCCAAATCTTGAAATCTTGCCGACTTTCGTTTTGGCTTTGTCTTCAGCGACAAAACGCCGCAGGTGGCGCTCAACTTCGGAACGATTTTTGGGCTCGCGCATATCAATAAAATCGATGACAATCAGTCCGCCCAGATCTCTTAAGCGCAATTGGCGGGCAGCTTCTTCGGCTGCCTCGCGGTTGGTCAGTAAAGCGGTTTTTTCAATGGACCGCTCGTGCTTGCTCTTGCCCGAGTTCACATCGATAGAGACGAGTGCTTCGGTTTGTTCAATTACAATGGATCCGCCTGATTTTAAATTGATGCGGCTCTCAAAAATGGGTGCGATTTGGTCTTCGATTCCGAATTGGGTAAATATCGGTTTGGCCCCTTTATATAATCGGACGATTTTATGGTGCTTGCGGGAAATAATTTTGATAAAGTCTTTGGCCTCCTGAAACACAGTGGGGTCATCGACTAAAATTTCGGTCACTTCCGGTGTGAAATAATCACGAATGGACCGTAAAACGAGATGCCTTTCGCGGTAGAGCAGGGCCGGGGCTGTTTCCTGCATGACACTTTTCTTAATGGTTTTCCACAGTCGCAGCAAATATCTTAAATCGCGGGCCAATAGGGTTTTGGTGCAATTCATTCCAACCGTGCGCACGATCAGACCGAAGTCTTCTGGAATTTTTAACTTATCGATGAGGCCCTTTAGACGACTGCGTTCATCTTCATCGTCAATCTTGCGGGAAATACCGTGTTTATCGTTTCCGGGCATGAGCACTAGATAACGGCCTGCCAGAGATACATAAGTGGTCAGCATGCCGCCTTTTTTCATGAAGGGTTCTTTGGTGACCTGAACCATGACTTCCTGTCCGCGTCTGACAAGCTTTTCGATCGAGTGATCGCCACCTTCGCTCTCATGAAAATAATCGCTGTGAATTTCATGTCGTTGCAAAAATCCATGCCGCTCGGCGCCGTAATCCACAAACACGGCCTGCAGGCTGGGTTCGATTCTGGATATGATTCCTTTGTAGATGTTGCCTTGGGTAATTTCCCGGGCAGCACTTTCAATATAAAACTCTTCTAGTTTATTTGCCTTTACTGCTGCGACCCGACATTCTTCCGGATCAATAGCATTAATGAGGATCTTGATACCCATAAAGAAATAGCCTTCTAATATCGAAAATCGACTGAAAATCTACGATTCATTTGGAGCCTAAAAAAACCAGTCTGCTCTGGAATAATGGAATGGTGGAATGATGGAATAGTATTTCTGACAAAAAAATAGAATCAATTATACAACACCTTGAATTCAGATTGATTGAGCCCTCACGCTTTGGACGCTTTTTCCTAAACGTCCTGCCCCAGGTTTCCAAGATTCCATTATTCCAACATTCCAAATCGAGCGAAGCTTTGAAATGGCGTATTGCCTGAATATGCAATTGTTAATAACAAGTCAAACGATTTCTGGCTGCTGTATGTATTTCAGTCAATGCGGGCAAGCATCCCTCCTTTGGCGTCGGCGATATCGGTAAGTTGACGGACTATCTTGCTATTGTTATCATTTTGTGGCAAGGAAGACGTCGACATGCATGTGGCAAAATAGAAACCTGGCAGGTAGAGGTGGAGGTAATGGACTCGAAATACGACCCTAAAAAAATTGAACCGAAATGGCAGGCTTACTGGGAGTCCACCCAGCTTTTTAAAGTCAAGGCGGATCCGGATAAGGAGAAATATTATCTTTTGGAAATGTTTCCATATCCCTCCGGGCAGATTCATATAGGACACGTTCGCAACTACACCATCGGTGATGTTGTTGCGCGCTACAAAAGGATGCGCGGCTTTAACGTCTTGCATCCCATGGGTTGGGATGCTTTTGGTATGCCGGCCGAAAATGCGGCGATTGCCAACAATACCCATCCAGCCAAGTGGACCTATGCCAACATCGAAGCGATGCGCGCGCAATTAAAAAGGCTCGGTTTCTCTTATGACTGGGACCGGGAAATCGCAACCTGCCGTCCGGAATACTACCGGTGGGAACAGTGGCTCTTTCTTAAAATGTATGCCAAAGGAATGGCCTACCGAAAAGAATCCTTTGTCAATTGGTGTCAATCCTGCCAGACGGTTCTGGCCAACGAACAGGTCGAAGCGGGTATGTGCTGGCGCTGCGGGGAGCCGGTGCAGCAAAAAAAGCTGGCGCAATGGTTTTTTAGAACCACCGATTACGCTGACGATTTACTGACACATTCTGATCAATTGCCCGGATGGCCGGAAAAAGTGATCACGATGCAAAAAAACTGGATCGGTAAAAGCTACGGTGCTGAAATTCGTTTTCCGGTTGACCATCAGGATGTTGTCATCCCGGTATTTACGACCCGTCATGACACTGTTTTCGGTGCGACCTTCATGTGCCTGGCGCCGGAGCATCCGCTAACCCTGCAGCTGTCGAGCGGAACGGCCCAGGAAAAGCCTGTGCGCGAATTTATCGAACGAATGTCAATGCAGGACCGCTCTGACAAGGCCATAGAAGAATATGAAAAAGAAGGCGTGTTTGTTGGGGCCAACTGCATCAATCCTTTAAACGGTGCCCGCATACCGATTTATACGGCTAATTTTGCGCTGATGGAATACGGGACCGGTGCCGTCATGGCGGTACCCGCACATGATCAACGCGATTTTGATTTTGCCAAAAAATACGATTTAGACATCGTGGTTGTGGTCAAACCGCCGGATGAAGAATTAGATGGCGCCAGCATGTCGGAAGCCTATACGGACGACGGCATCCTGGTGAATTCCGGTGAATTTGACGGTCTGGATAATCGAGTGGCAATGGATGCGATTGCGGCTTTTTTGGAAAAAAACAACCTGGGGCAAAAAGAAGTCAGTTTTCGATTGCGCGATTGGGGCATTTCAAGGCAACGCTATTGGGGCGCCCCGATTCCCATCATTCATTGCGGCAGCTGTGGTGTCGTGCCGGTACCGGAAGCAGATTTGCCGGTGGTATTGCCAGAAGATGTTGAATTGCTCGAAGGCGGCAAATCACCGCTTCCCGAGTTGACGTCATTCGTAAAGACGAAATGTCCCCAATGCGGCGATTCGAATGCCCGCCGCGAAACCGACACGATGGACACCTTCGTTGAATCGTCCTGGTATTTCGACCGCTATTGCAGCCCGGATTTTGATAGCGGAATGTTCGATCTAAAGGCAGTGGATTACTGGATGCCGGTGGACCAGTACATTGGCGGTGTTGAACATGCGATTTTGCATTTGCTTTACTCCCGCTATTACACGCGCGTTTTAAATGATCAGGGATTGGTCAACTTTAAAGAGCCCTTTACGCGCCTGCTGACACAGGGAATGGTTTGTAAAGAAACGGTTTCCTGCTCCCGGCATGGCTACCTGTTGCCGGACGAAGTCAAGGAAGACAACGACCAGTTGTTTTGCAGCCATTGCGACCAACCAGCGGTCGTGGGCCGCGTAGAGAAGATGTCCAAATCCAAAAAGAATGTCATTGACCCGAATATTCTTTTGGAAAAATATGGTGCCGACACCACCCGGTTTTTTTGCCTGTTTGCAGCCCCGCCGGAGCGGGATTTGGAATGGAGCGAACAGGGCGTTGAAGGGGGGTACCGCTTTTTGAACCGTGTCTGGCGTCTGACGGCAGAGTGGATGGTTCGGGTTAAAGCCGCCGGCGCATTTGATGGCGACCCGGATACGCTGGAAAATACCGTCAGACAACTGTACAAAAAAACACATCAAACCATCATGAAGGTCACGCGCGACATTGAGGATCGCTACCATTTTAATACGGCCATCAGTGCCGTTATGGAATTATTCAACACAATGTCTGCTCTCGACAAAACCAACGATAAACCCCAGACGCTATCGGTTATGCGATTGGCAGTCGAGTCTCTGACGCTGCTACTGGCCCCCATCGTTCCCCATTTTGCTGAGGAATTGTGGAAATCCCTTGGCCATAAGTCCAGTGTTCTGCTCGCACCATGGCCATCTTATCAGGAAGCAGCTCTGGAAAAAGATGATTTGTTGATTGTCATTCAGGTAAACGGCAAGCTGCGAAGCAAATTCTCGGTGGCCACCGATACGCCTGAAGAAACCATCAAGCAGCAGGCGCTTGAAGATCCGCGCATTATGAAATTTACCGAGGGTAAAGCGGTTAAAAAAGTGATTTACGTCAAAGATAAATTGGTCAATATCGTGGTCTAGTGTTCAGAGGACAGAAAACAGAGGGCAGAGGACAGAAAAGAGAAGATTAAATCGGTTTTTCATCTTGCAGATTTTCCGATCTGTCATCTGATCTCTGTCTTTTGAGAAATTGAATCGGGAAGATGCGTTTGAATAAATACAAGGTTAGCCTCATCATCATACTCATAGCAGCCCTGAGTCAAGCATGTGGCTACCGGTTTGCAGAACAGGGCGGATTTCCGGGCGATACCGAGCGTCTCTTCGTAAACGTTTTGGAAAATAAAACCCAGGAAACCGGGGTGGAAAACATCGTCACCGCTGCGCTGCTATCAGAATTGACCTTGCGTAAAACACATCGATTGGCCAGTGGGTTGGCAGATGCCGATGTGGTCTTAAGCGGTGCCGTCAAACACGTAAACATTAGGACCATCTCGGTCAGAGAACCGACAGTCGCCGATGAGCGCCGTGTAACCGTAACGATTGCGTTAACACTGAGAGAAACCGACGGCAGCACGGTCTGGGCAGGGGGGGACATCTCTGATTTTGAAGCGTATCTGGTAAACGTGAATCCGGAAATAACCGATGCAAATCGTCTGAATGCGATAAGGGTACTGTCAAAACGCATCGCTGAACGCGTCGTTAACCGCTTCAGCGATGATTTCTAAAGGCAGGCAAAGTAAGCCGATCGCTAAAAAACAACAATCGTGTTCACCAGTTTGGACAGGCGAGATATTTTGCGGGCAGCTGTTTTTTTGTGAATCACACCTTTTTTGACGGCTTTGTCAATCAGGGATTGGGCCGCATCCATTTTAGCCTTCGCTGCTTCTTTTGCGTTTTCAGCAGAAGCCTGGCGGACATCTTTGGTTATATTCTTAATGCGGGTTTTGACCGCTTTATTGCGAAGCCGCCGTTTTTCGTTTTGGCGGGCACGTTTTTCAGCCGATTTATGATTTGCCAAAGTTTCTACTCCTTTTTCACAGGTAGTCGTAGCGTGAATATCCATTATAAGTTACAATAAACGAACTTATTTATATAACAGAAATCCGAATGTCAAGCGATTTTCTTCTCATTCTGCTATGTCCGAAAAATCCCGGGTAATTAAGGCAGCAGGCGTTGTCGGCGCTGCAACATTACTGAGCCGAATCCTGGGATTCCTTCGCGATGCGGTGATTGCCTGGTATTTTGGCGCTGGTCAATATTCAGATGCTTTCATCGCTGCCTTTCGAATACCGAATTTGCTGCGAAAACTATTGGGTGAGGGTTCCATCAGCAATGCGTTTGTGCCGGTATTGACTGACTATCTGGCAATAGATGGCAGGAAAGAAGCATTTCGTCTGGCGCGCTCTGCCCTATGGGTATTATCAATTATCCTGGTGGTGATTTCTTTAATCGGTATCCTCCTGTCACCACTGATCGTCAAAATCATTGCTCCCGGCTTTTTTGATGCTCCGGATAAATTAGCGCTTACCATTACGCTGACCCGCATTATGTTTCCCTATATTTTTTTTATTGGCCTGGTGGCCTTGTGCATGGGGATCTTGAACGTATTCGGACACTTTGCGGCACCTGCGCTGGCTCCGGTGCTGCTGAATCTATCCATCATTTTATCGGTTTTTTTTCTCTGCCCGCACTTAAACACACCGGTTTTGGGACTGGCCATTGGCGTGATGATCGGCGGCATCCTCCAACTGATTCTCCAGTTGCCGGTCATGGCGCGTCAAGGTTTTAATTTTTGGCAAAAAACAAAAATTTGGCATCCCGGCTTAAAAAAAATGAGTCGCCTCATGCCGCCGGTTATACTCGGTGG
>JASFIV010000006.1:0-41895 GCA_050122475.1 Desulfobacterales bacterium
AGTGCCATGGTTTTTGCCACCGGAATTGCCATCTTGAGCTCGGTTTATCCGGTTGAGGAACGCGGCAAGGTCTTAGGCATTGCCGTTGCAGCGGTTTACATCGGCTTGTCCTGCGGTCCGTTTTTCGGCGGTTTTATCACTCAGCATCTCAGTTGGCGAAGTCTTTTTTTGATCAATATTCCCTTCGGCGTCCTGATTATCCTGATGGCGATCTTTAAGCTAAAGGGCGAATGGAAGGGCGCTGAAGGCCAAAAATTTGATCTGACCGGTTCCATCATTTACGGCACCGCTATTTTTGCTTTTATGTACGGCGTATCCATATTGCCGACGACCCTGAGCATTGTTTTGATCCTGACCGGTGTGATAGGGTTATTCGCCTTTGTTCGCTGGGAGCTCGTGGTGACAAGCCCGGTATTTGAAGTTAATCTGTTTGTCACCAATCGTACCTATGCGTTCTCATGTCTGGCGGCGCTGATCAATTACAGCGCCACATTTGCTGTTGGCTTTTTGCTCAGCTTATATCTGCAATACATTAAAGGCTTATCACCCCAAAGTGCAGGGGTGGTGCTGGTCTCAACGCCGGTGATAATGGCCATTTTTTCTCCGTGTGCCGGCCGGCTCTCCGACAGGATCGAACCGCGCATCATTTCATCATTGGGAATGGGCTTAACGGCACTTGGGCTTGTGCTTTTGATTGTGCTGAATGCGCATACAACGCTGGTTTACATCGTTGCCAGCCTGATGATTTTGGGTTTTGGTTTTGCGCTGTTTTCTTCTCCCAATATGAATGCCATAATGAGTTCGGTGGATAAGCGATTTTACGGGATTGCATCGGCATCGGTAGGGACCATGCGGCTTTTGGGGCAGATGCTGAGTATGGGGATTGTGATACTGATTTTTGCGCTTTATATTGGACGGGCACAGATTACGCCCCAATCCCATGAAATGTTGATCAAAAGCGTGCGGGTGGCCTTTATTGTATTTTCGTGTTGTTGTGCCGGCGGGATTTTCTTTTCGCTGTACCGCGGCCGCCTGCGCCCGGATGATTGATAGGATAAAGCTCACCACAGAGCTCAAAGAGAGAAACCTTTAAGCTCTTCTCTGTGCTCTCTGTGAACTCTGTGGTAATTTAAAATCTATATTCCTCATTCCGCATTCGCACTTCCGACTTTTTATCTACTCAACATTGCCTTTGAGGCCGATTTCGACGGCCACTTCGCGCATGCCCATGATGGTGTCGGTGATCAGCTCGGAAAGCTCCACTCCCATCATTTCGGCGCCTTTTTCAATGATCGATCGATCGACGCCGGCGGCAAACTGTTTTTGCTTCCATTTCTTTTTAACCGATTTGGCTTTCATGTCCATGACACTCTTGGAAGGCCGCACCAGGGCTGACGTGACCACCAGCCCGGTCAGTTCATCGATGGCATACAGAACCTTTTCCATATCTGATTCAGGTTTGATATCGGTGCAAATGCCCCAACCGTGACTGACCACCGCGCGAATATATTCTTCCGGCCAGTTATTTTCTTTCAGAATTTCCTCGGTCTTTTTACAGTGCTGATCCGGAAACTGCTCATAGTCCAGGTCATGAATCAGGCCGATTACCCCCCATTTTTCCTCGTCTGCGCCTCGCTTGCGGGCCATATAGCGCATGACGCCTTCCACTGCCAGCGCATGCTTTATGAGGCTTTCGTTTTTGTTATATTTTTTTAAAAGAGCCAGCGCGTCTTCCCTGGTCGGAATATGTGAGCTCATTTAAGTCCCTCCGTCAAAAGTCAGTTAAATTTTATAAATCCCCGTACACTTCACCAGCACCGTACATTGGAATACTGGAATGTTGGAAATCTGGAATAATGGGCACACAAAGGGCTAAGATCTATCTGATCATAGATCAAATTTGCCGTCCCAACATTCCAAAGATCCATTATTCCACTATTCCTGATGAGTCAAGAGATATCGTAGATGGATTGATATTATCCCTTTTGAAGGTTATAAAAAAAGCCCGATTGAGAATTTATTTCCTCTTGATCCTTTTAATTTGAGCGGCTATTTTGATTTAGGCTGTACTGCAGCGCCGCAACCCGGTCGATATTTTCCGGCAGAAAGGATCGCAAGCTTGAGAACCACACTGGATTCTTCTTTTCAGAAAATCCGCCTCACTGAACTTTATGGTCGAAATATCGGCGCAAATCTTCTGGGTTTTCTTATCATCGTTCTGCTCAACCTTTTCACACCGGTGGAATTTTTTAAAGCACAGCGAGCCTTCCTTCTGGCCGGTGGCTGGTTGGTCATTCTTGCGTTTTATCCCCTGGTGATCTGCATCGGGGTCGGGCTGCAATATATTGTTCAGCGCCCGATTACCCAGGTGATCAATTGTATG
Source organism: Desulfobacterales bacterium (assembly GCA_050122475.1). Taxonomy (GTDB): domain Bacteria; phylum Desulfobacterota; class Desulfobacteria; order Desulfobacterales; family JAHEIW01; genus JAHEIW01. Next base: position 2,384 of record JASFIV010000006.1, read on the forward strand.
CGCCAAGGGCTGGAAATCGAGTCTGATCTGGCTGAAAAGGCATCTCGTCGGATATTGAATTTGCCCTTCATCATCGGGCTGGTCAATTTTGCCATGTGGATCATTTTGACGGCGCTTTTGGGTATTTTTTTTATCACTTTTCGAGACGCACCTCCGCGAATCAGCTTTTTTGTGGCATTTAGGGGGTTTATGGTCGGTTACATTTCAGCCATTATCTCCTTTTTTCTGACCGAGGCCTATAGCCGCCGCCGGCTGGTTCGGATTTTTTTCCCAGCCGGCAAACTGGCCACCATCCCGGGAACCATCAAATTGTCAATTCTCAGAAGAATAAGAGTACTTTACGGAGTCGGGACGCTGGCACCGATGATTATTCTGGTCGGTACCCTTGCCTTTATTTTGTGGGAAATCGATCTGGTTTCCGTTTCTGCTGCTGATTTTGGACGGGAGTTGCTTATTTTTTCGATTGTCCTATGTGGTATTTTTATTTTCGTCGGCGGTCGATTGAATGTGCTATCAGGCAAATCCATTATACAACCCATCATCGATATGATGGTGCTGGTGCGCCGTGTGAGAAAAGGGCATTTCAAACAAAAAGTTAGGGTGGTTTCCAATGATGAGCTAGGGGTTCTGGGCGACGGCTTAAATGAAATGACAGAAGGGCTCATAGAGCGGGATGAGATTCGCCAGTCGCTGTACCTGGCTAAAGAAGTTCAGCAAACTCTGTTGCCCCGGCGAAGCCCGCAATTGGACAAATTAGATATTGCCGCCACCATTGTCTATTGTGACGAGACCGGTGGCGATTACTATGATTTTCCGGATACGAGTGAAACCCATCCGGGAGATTTTACGGTGGCCATTGGAGATGTGTCCGGTCACGGCATTCCGGCTGCGTTGATGATGGCGACTGCCAGGGCTTTCCTGCGACAACGATCCATACTGCCGGGCACGCTGGTGGATATCGTATCCGACGTTAATCAGCAAATGGCCAGGGATTTTGAAGAGACAGGCGGTTTTATGACCCTGTTTTATCTGACCATCGATACGAAAAACAAATGTCTGTACTGGGTTCGGGCCGGACACGATCCGGCTATTTTTTATGACCCGCAAAGCGACACATTTGAAGAGTTGCGCGGTGCCGGCATCGCTTTGGGCGTTGACATGAATGGGCACTATGCGCAATATCAAAAGACGAATCTGAAAAAAGGTCAGATTATCTTACTGGGTTCTGATGGTCTCTGGGAGGCCCGCAATCCCGATGGCGAGATGTTCGGCAAAGAAACCATTTATGAGATCACCCGCAGGCTCGCTCAGGCGAGTGCCAGAGAAATTCTGGCAACCTGTTTTCATGAGTTTAATGTTTTTCTGGGTGACCGTGCGCCTGAAGATGATGTCACCCTGGTAGTGATTAAGATGACTAAAGACTAGTGTTTGGTGTTTCGTATTTGGTGTTTGGTTAATTGCATGCTACATACCAAACACCAACCATGAACCTCCAACCACGAAACACGTACCACCAAACACCAAACACCAAACACAAAATACGAAACACCAAACACGAAGCACCAAGATTTATACTAAAGGAGGTATTGTATGGCCCCTGGGATCGATCAGCTAAGCGAATTTGCGATGGATACCATTCATCAGGCAGGTGAAAAGGCAATGGCCTATTATGGCAAGGGTAGGCCCCAAATCCGATTTGATGAACGCGTGGTGACCGAGGCTGAAAATCAGCTTAACAGCGTGTTTCAGAACCGCCTAAAACAGGAATTTCCGGAACACCAGATTTTTCGCTTTGGTGAACTCAATGAAAATTATTCTCATGGGCAAAAACGCTATCTTTGGATATTTGACCCGCTGGAGGGGGTGGCCAATTTTCAGGGGGGGATTCCCATCTGGGGCATGTCCGTCGCCTTGCTGGATAATTTTTGGCCGACATTGGGATTGTTTTTCATGCCGGCAACCGGCGATCTATTTCACGCCCGACCCGGTAAGGATGCATTTTGGGGCAACGAAAAAATCCGGGTTACCGATTCAGGCCATATCAATGACGAAAGCCTTTTATTAACCTATTCCCGCTTTCACCAGAACTATAAGACCACCTTTCCAGGTAAAATTCGGTCGCTGGGGTGCGCCTCCGCGCATATGTGTTATGTGGCCATGGGGCGTGCCGATGCAGCCGTTATTACCAATGATTCCTTTCAGGGCCTGGCAGCAGCGCGGGTCATTTTAGAATCCGCCGGCGGAAAAATCTGCAAAATGGATGGTAGCGACTTTCATCTCAATGAGTACCTGGACGGGCAGCGCATTGACGATCATCTGATGGTGGCCGCCGCAGAAAATCTTTCCCAGGCCAGGCGTTTCTTACAGCGGCTTTAATCAATTATGGTTTTTAATAATGCAAATTTTAATCGTCAAAAGGGTTCTATTGATTTTCCTTTTTACGGTTTTGCTATTTACCTTTTATCAACATGCCTGAATCAAAAATTGAACAACTATCAGAATCTGCCATACCCTGGGCGTCCCGCCGGTCCTGGCGGGCGGCGCATCAGGCAGTTGCTTATCACCTCCGGCGTTACTCCACAGATCTAAAACCATTAAACGACCGGACTCAAACGCTCGAATCGTGTCTGAAAGCCGTATTTCCAATTCTGGATGAGCTGTGTGCCGCCAGTTGTCCCTGGTGTCCGGAGCCATGCTGCCTGAAGGCCAGCGTCTGGTTTGATTTTAAAGACCTGCTGTTTGTGCATTTAAATCAACTCTCAAATCCACCGTGTCAGCCGAAGGCCAATTTAAAAAACCCTTGTTGTTACCTTGGAAACAAAGGATGCCGGCTGCCGCGCATCAACCGGCCCTGGATCTGCACCTGGTATCTTTGTCCGACCCAAACCGCAAAATTGAGAAAGGACCATCCTGCTGAGCGGGAATCGTTAAGGCAGGCATTTAGCCAGATCAAATCGGAGCGTGAATTACTGGAAAGAAAATATATTCGTATGATCTCCTAAGTATTTCAAATGCTGTCTTATAAATTCATGATTGTAAGGAAGCTAAGGCATTAAGCCTCACGCAAACCCGCCCGCTTCGCCGCAAAGAATTAGATATTAAACTAAAAAAAACCTTTACGCCTTTACGCCTTTGCGTGAAAAATTATATACAAATGGAGCTGAATTTACGAAAAATACCTCGGCCGATTTATCTCCGGTATATTTTGCTGAATATTCCGGGATTGGTCGCTGTCATTCTAATTTTGATTATTATTCAACACTGGGTCGTTTTGCCCGCATGGCTTTTCTGGAGTATCATCGGCTTCTGGATTATCAAAGACATCGTGCTGTTTCCAGTTGTCTGGCGGGCGTATGATTGGGAGCGTCCCGGCCGATCGCGGTCAATGGTCGGCGACTATGGTGTTGCCAGGGATCGACTGGCGCCGTCGGGCTACGTGCAGGTTCGCGGTGAACTCTGGCGGGCCAAAAAATTGGGTGACGGGCCACCAATTGAAGCCGGGCAATCAGTCCAGATTATCAAAATGGAGGGACTGACCCTGTTTGTTAAACAGCGAAATGCGGCGGATTAAGAGGGAAGCTATTCGCACAATGGAATATTCCTAAGGAGGCAACTATGGGGCGCTGGGTGAAGCGGATTGTGTTAGGGGCTGGAATCGCCTTGGTTCTATTACTGGTCGGAGCTGGATGGTACCTGTCCGATACGCTTCCGATCAGTTCCGGCCATACGGCAAAAACCATCTGCTCCAACGTGTTTATCTCCGGTCGAGATGCGGAAAATGTTTTTAAAGAAGACATCGCGCCGGTTCACTTTCTTTTTGCCATAACAGGATTTAAGGTTGATCCGGAAGCTAAAACCGTCATTGCCGATGCGTTTGGTTTTGCCAAACTGCGTGCGATTTACCGCGACGGTTGCGGTTGTACGATTCTTAGAGGCATAGCCGAAGATAAGTTTAGACAACAGAAAATCGGTTATATTCCGCCCCGGCGGTATTTACCAGAGCAACGCTCGAAACTGCCATGGCCGGCCGGCGACCATGGGCCGGTTGTTTCCTTACCGCCGGGGATTGATGCCGTAAAGCTTGATGAAGCGATTGATGCGGCCTTTGCTGAATCCAATCCCCAAAATCCACGTAAGACACGCGCAGTTGTAGTCGTCTACGACGGAAAACTGATCGCTGAACGGTATGCGCCGGGGTTCGATTCGAACACCCCGCAGCTGGGATGGTCGATGAGTAAAAGCGTGACCAATGCGCTGGTGGGTGTTTTGGTAAAAAAAGGCAAACTTCAGCTAAACAGCCCTGCGCCGGTGCCTGAGTGGCAGCAGGCAGATGATCCCCGCCAAAATATTACGCTTGACCATTTGATGCGCATGAGTGCCGGGCTGGAGTTCAATGAAGCTTATGCGCCATTTTCCGATGCGGTGTATATGTTTTACGATAGCCATGACTTTGCAGCCTATGCAGCATTAAAACCGCTGGAAACTGAGCCAGACTCGAAGTGGAATTACTCCAGCGGCACGGCCAATATCATTACCCGGATTGTCAGGACGGCTATTGAGAAGGAACATGGAAATTATTACGAATACCTGTATCGGAATCTATTTTACAAAATTGGCATGCTCAGTCTGGTTATGGAACCGGATCCATCCGGTACGGTTGTCGGTTCATCTTATATGTTTGCAACACCAAGGGACTGGGCGCGATTCGGCCTTTTGTATCTGCAGGATGGCATCTGGGATGGCGAAAGAATTCTGCCGGAAGGTTGGGTGAAGTACTCAACAACCCCTACATCTCAAGCGCCTAAAGGAGAGTACGGTGCGCTTTTCTGGTTAAATGCGGGTGCACCGGGGAATCCATCAGATCGACTGATGCCGTCTGTGCCCCGGGATGTCTTTTATGCCCGGGGATTCCAGGAGCAACGGGTATTTATCATTCCATCCAGGAAACTGGTGCTGGTTCGATTCGGTGCCACTTCTGAGAAAAGCGCCTGGAGTGACGATGCTTTTGTCGCTGATGTCTTAGCGGCATGGCCGCAATAGAAGCCGGCGCCCGGGTCTTGCCTGATGACATCCCTAATGGCAGATTATGTATTTTGGCCCCCGATGATTTATGTTATAGTTTGTAAAGAGCGTCTTTATCTTGCTATAAAATACTATGATTTTTAGTTGATCATGGATACCGAAACAGCCGGCAACGACAATATCATCGACTGTCCTCAATGCAGTATTAAGAATCCCATTGAGTCAGATATCTGTTACAATTGCGGCGCATCCCTGCATGAGGTACCCGTTCCAAAGAAAAGCCGAAGCTGGATGGCGGCTGTGGTCGTTATCCTGTTTGCCGTGGGCCTATTTTATTTCTTCTACACCGATTCAAACCGCACCAGCACGCCCCCACCTAAAAATAAATCTGCCACTGTCGAGAAGGCCTTACCTAAACGCAAACCCTTGCCATTGCCCGAAAAAACATCTTTTGTAAAAAGCGGCCCGGCCGACGAAGCTGAGCCCTTCAATATTCCGATCGGGTTGTTGCAAATAAGGGATGTTGTCGGAAATCTGCTTTCGGAAACGACCGTACCGGTTTTCGGCGGCGGCTGGATTGCGGTGCCCACCCGCCAGACAATCGGTGGATATAGCTGGATTCTTCAGATGGGTTCCGGTGCTCGACCGAGCATCGAAGGCGGCATTGTTAACGAGCTGGAACAAATCAGTCTCTGGCGAATCCGTGAGGATCAAATTATCGACAGCCCGGACCTGTATCCCTGGTCGGCGGACACGCCGTTGACCTGGATGGCGCTCAGATCTGCTGATCCGCCGGAACGGATTGAAATCGGGGATGTCACCGCTCAGGGCAATTTTATGAAAGGCACTGTTTCAGGCGATATCAGCGAAGCCGGGGTATTTATTCAGAAGGGACGTGTGGTTGGATGGACTTTCGGCGATCCAGACCCCGGTGCTTTTTTATGGACCGGAGAAGAAGGACGCAATTTAAAAGCGGATATCCGGGTTGACGACTATTATCGCCTCAGCTTTGCCAACAGCCGGGAAGAAGAATTTGTGCGGGCGCTGGCTTTAGGTGATGAATTTTCGAATTTGGATCGCGTGGAGGCATTTGCCCGGGCGTTTCGTTTTGAACCCAGGCTGTCGCCCAACCAAACCCCCGACTACCTGAAACCCGAAGCGGTGATCAGCCAATTGCGCTTGGTGCTGTCGCGCGCGGCACAGGAAGGCTCCGGCGACCAGGTGACCGCTTATTTTGATGCTGAAATTCTCGCACAGGCGGCCGATATTTTGCTGCTGCTGGATGTGGTTGCTTTGACGGTCGAAAGCAATGGTCAGGAAGAAGCCCTTAACTTAATGGAAACCGCCAGCGAATCAATAGCACCGAAAGACGATCAGGAAAAAACACGGCTCAACGAGCTCCAATCCGGACTTTATCAAAGCTGGCTGAGTGAATTGCTTGAAGGTGGCGTTATTGAGGAAGGCTGGCAGGTGTATGCCCGCGGTGGCCAGCAGCTGCCAGATGATCTCAATATATATTTGTTCGGCGTAAAATTGGCTCTGGCAGAAGGTGATTGGGAAACAGCGGAGCGGCTGCTGGCAGCCAGAGAATATCCGCCGGCCATGGGCAGTGAGGTTCGGGGACTTCAATCTGTGATCTCCGAATTAAAGGGCCAGGCGTCCATGATCGTTATTCGGTTTGTACCTGGCACGCGCCAAATACCGGTGACGGCGTCCCTCAACCAGTATATTGCCCAGGATTTTATTGTTGATACGGGCGCTTCGATGGTCACCGTACCCTTTTCAACCGTCAGAGCACTCGGCATTGTCGTATCCGTTCGCAATCCACGCCGCAAAGTGTATACGGCCAGCGGTGAACTGTTTGCGCCTGAAATTGTTTTGGATTCGATCACGCTTGAGGGATATGAAGTCAACAATGTAAAAGCACTGGTGATGGATCTTCCCAATCAACCCAATGTGGGGCTGCTGGGCTTAAATTATTTACGTCGCTTTCGAATGGATTTGAATACGGATGAAGGCTTGCTGATGCTGGCACCCAAATAGGGCGAGTCCGTTGCCTGCCGAAGGTCCTCGTGAAACGGGATTAGCCGGTTTGCCAGTTAAAAATCTAAATCCGATTTTTTCATTTGTTAACGGGCTTACCGGCTACCGACCTACCGAATTATTAACCTGGATTGCAACCTAAAGCTGAAATGAGTTGTGATGATGAGAATAGATAGGTACACGGTGAACGATGCTAGATGATGCCCTGCGCGAGGACATTTTGGCGCGCATAAAAAAAATACCGATTGTGGACTTTTTGCAGCTGGAAGTGGTCAGCTTGTTGAAAGGTTTTTGTGAGGTTAATGTTCCACGCCGGTTAAGCTATGATGGGGTTTTTGAATCATTCCACGGCGGGCTTTTAATGACCATCGCCGATAGCGCTGCCTGTTTTGCCATTTTTACCCGCACCGGACCTCACATACAATTGACCACGACAGATATGAATATTCGCTTCTTGGCGCCCTGTCGCAGCGATGTGACCGCCAAAGCCCGTTTGATTAAATTCGGCAAGACCATGTGCCCGGTTGCAGTGGAGCTCTTTGATGAAAACCAACAAATGGTGGCAGTTGCCCAGGTGAATTACATGTTGCTCAATTCTAAACAGTCGGCCAGCGACTGACAGGCGATTTTAAAAATCCTCGATAACGCTTCCTTTTTCCACATAATTTTCGATGTGGCTCTGAGCATTGACCAAAGAATGCATCGCGGCTTCAAATCGTGCAAAAACAGGGTCTTCTCCGCCCAGCTGTGATTGGGCTTTTTGCAGGATTTTCAATCCCTGGGCCAGATGGGCATTAATATCCCTTAAAATTGCTTTGCGTCTGCGGTGCCGTTCACGCTCTTTGGCAATTACCGGCAACAATCGCTGGATGGAATACTCCACCAGTGCGTCTCGCGGCGTATTGAATTTGCGTGATGTCTCTTCGAGGCTCGAGAGGGTGCGCCGGCTGACGACAAAGGTTTTTTGAATTCGATCTAAAGTGCCAAAGGCTTCGTATTCGATCTCATTGGCGATCAGGCTCAATGATTGGGCATCTTCGATTAGATGATCAAACAGGGATTTTTGTTTGATTCCCAGATGCGTAGCGACAATGCTGAGCACATCGATCGCCCGCGGAGATAACTTAAATGTTGCCCGAACCGATTGTCTTCCCCTCAGATCGGCTGATGACGGCAATGGGATGTTTAATTCGTCAAACGGTGCGCCTTTATCCTTTTTTACCATTTTCGCCTGCCTTGTTTTGGGTTCTAACATTCACCATCAAGCTGCATTACGATAAAATTTATTCATCATTAATCATATGGCAATCAGCTCGAATACATTATTTTGCATTACATATTTTTGGTAAAAAGTAAACGGTAAAGACGGCTATAATTAAGTCGCCAGGTATCAAGTATCTGCTTTCAGTATCCGGGCTCAGATCCTTAAGTACCGGGCTACTGGCTACCGGTTTCTGGCAGCTGGTTTGTCAGTCAGAATTCACCAGCTCAAAGCCAGGAGCAAGAAGCGAGCGGCCAGCGGCTAAAGCATGGAAAAGCTGAATCCCTGAACCCGGGAACTGACACCCGCCAGCGCTGCCGTAGTCCCGCCTCAAGCGGGACGCTGCGAAGGCCCGACACCTGAAACCTCATAAAAGGCAACGCTTGTTCCGTGGTAAACTAAGTAAGTAGTGTCCGGGGAGGCTATTGAAAGCGGTCGTAGATGGTTTGGTATTGGTTCTCGTCAATATAGGCGTAGCGTCTGAGGGCATCCAGGATCCAGCGGGCTTTCCATTTCAACCAGTCGCTATTTTCAGTTGGTTTTATTTTTAGTGGTCGTGGAATGACGGCCACCAGACGGACAATCTCTTCCAGCGTTAACTGACCAACGGGCTTGTTAAAATAATGCTCAGAGGCCATCTCCACTCCGAATATTCCCGGCCCCCATTCGATCACGTTCAGATAAAGTTCGAAAATTCGGTCTTTGGAAAGGTCTTTTTCCAGTCTGAGGGTGATCAATAGCTCCTCTATTTTGCGGATAATGCTTTTGTCAGTGGAAAGATAAAGGTTTTTGGCCAGTTGCTGGGTAATGGTGCTGGCGCCCCGGGCATATTCGCCTTTTTGCCAGTTCTTTTTTATGGCTGCTTTCAGTTCTGTAAAATCGATGCCCTTGTGCTGATAAAAGCTGGCATCCTCGGTAATTCTTACCGTTTCCTGCAATAGCTTGGGTATGGCTTTCAATTCAATCCACTTCTGACGGATGCGGAAGGTGGCATCAACTTTCTTCGCCTCTCTGTAACGCTGGACCATCAAGGCAGTAGATCTGGGGTTTTTGACTTTTAATTCGCTGACATCGGGTAAGCCTACATAAAAATAAAACCCCCCGATGACCACAGCCAACAGGATGGCAATACCGATTATTTTAAAAACTTTTTTCATTATGTACGAAATTCGTTTTTAACAAGAGAACGTTTGTAAGTTATTAATAACCGGATTTATGAACGAAATAAAGAATTTTTTAGAACAAGAAGGCGGCGCTCCCTTTGGAAACACCGCCCTCTTTTGTTTTTTAACCAATGCCTATCCGAATATAAATATTTCCGAAGGAAAACACTAGTTAGTTTCCAAGTCGGAAATGAGCAATTTTTTTGGTGAGCCCCGCCTTACGGCGGGATTTCACGTCTAATTTTATGAAAATTGTTGTGTTCAACAATCCGCACAAGCCCGCCCGCCTCGCCAGAGCGGCCCACGCCCGCCATGCGAGCAAGGCGAGGCGGGCAGGGGATTTCCGCCAAGGCGTACATATAGTACGTTGCAGGCGGAAAATCCGCGGAGAACGCAGCTCATCGGAAAAAAGGCCATTTCCGGATGGAAACTAATTGACTTCTTCGTACTCCGCATCCACAACCTCTTCATCATCACCACCCGGTGAGGAGCCGCCCGATGGGTTGTGAGCACCTGCTGAATGCGTATCCTGAGTAAATCCACCGGGTGAGGCTTGCTGATACGCGGAGGCGGCCAGCTTGTGGGACACCTGGCTCAAAGCTTCGGTCAGTCTCTTGATCTCGGCGCTGTTTTCGCCTTCGATCTCACCTTTGAGGCTGGTGATCGCCTGCTCGACTTCAGCTTTCAGTCCGCCGTCTACCTTATCGCCAAGATCATTCAGGGTTTTTTCAGTGGCGTATATCAGTGAATCCGCTGAATTGCGGGCATCGGCCAACTCTTTTTTACGCTGATCCTCATCGGCATGAAGCTCGGCATCCTTGACCAGTCGATCAATTTCTTCCTGGGATAATCCGGAAGAATGGGTTATCTTTATCGACTGCTGTTTGCCGGTGGCCATATCCTTGGCAGATACTTCTACAATCCCGTTGGCATCGATATCAAAAGACACTTCAATCTGGGGTGTCCCGCGAGGTGCAGGCGCAATACCCGTCAGCTCAAAGCGCCCCAGCGTTTTGTTGACCGAGGCCATTTCACGCTCACCCTGAAGCACGTGAACCGATACGGCCGGCTGGTTGTCTTCGGCAGTTGTGAAGGTCTCACTTTTCCTGGCCGGAATGGTTGTATTCTTTTCAATCAATCGGGTCATCACACCACCCAGGGTCTCAATGCCCAAAGAAAGCGGCGTAACATCCAGCAACAACACATCGGAAACATCGCCTTTTAAAACACCGCCCTGAATGGCAGCGCCCATAGCGACCACTTCATCTGGATTAACCCCTTTGCTCGGTTCTTTGCCAAAGATTTTGGCAACACGTTCCTGAACGGCGGGCATACGGGTCATTCCGCCGACCAGAATAACCGAATCGATGTCTGTTGCAGATAGGCCGGCATCTTTGAGAGCCGTACGGCACGGTTGCTCCAGTTTGTCCAGCAGGTCAGCGACCAGACTCTCGAGTTTAGCGCGGGAGACCTTTATGTTCAGGTGCTTGGGACCGCTGGCGTCAGCCGTGATAAACGGCAGATTGACGTCGGTCTCGACTGAAGCAGACAGTTCAATTTTGGCTTTTTCAGCAGCTTCTTTCAATCGTTGTAAAGCCATCTTGTCGCCTCTCAGATCGATACCCTGATCCTTTTTAAATTCATCGGCTAGATAATCGATTAGTTTGAGATCAAAATCTTCACCGCCTAAATGGGTGTCTCCATTGGTGGCTTTGACTTCAAAAACACCATCGCCGATTTCAAGGATCGAAACGTCAAAGGTGCCGCCACCCAGGTCGAACACCACAATTTTTTCATCGGTTTTCTTATCCAAACCATATGCCAAGGAAGCTGCAGTCGGCTCATTGATAATGCGCAATACATTGAGCCCGGCTATTTTTCCGGCATCTTTGGTGGCCTGACGTTGACTGTCGCTAAAATAAGCCGGTACGGTAATGACCGCATCGCTGACTTCCTCACCCAAATACGCTTCAGCCGCTTTTTTAATGTTGGCCAGAATAAACGATGAAATCTCTGCCGGACTATTTTGTTTGCCGCGCAAATTGATTCGTACATCACCATTGGATGCCTTTTCGATTTTATAGGGCAGCACCGTGATGTCTTTTTGCACCTCGGCAGAATCATATTTACGACCGATTAGGCGTTTGACACCAAAAACCGTGTTTTCTGGATTGGTAATGGCCTGTCTTTTGGCAATCTGGCCGACAAGTCGTTCCCCTTTGTCGGAAACAGCCACCATTGAGGGCGTGGTGCGACCGCCTTCGGGGTTGGTTATAATTTTTGCGTCGCCGCCGTCCATAATGGCAACACATGAGTTGGTTGTACCCAAGTCTATTCCAATTATTTTACTCATGATACCTTCCTCCTTAAGTTTAATTTTATTGTGAATTCTTGTTTATACCGCTTGTCATATTAATGTTGCGCAAAAAGAATGGCGGCATAATTGGTCTTCGCTTTCAGCTTCGCCCCAACATGGTGGTTGTCGCAAAAAGAGCGTTCCGCAATCGTAACGTTTTTTTGACAACCCCTATAAATCATTACCCTGACCATCGCGCTGCAGGGTGCTGACGGTTAAATGCTGCAAGTCGAAAGTTTCGATGATGTCTCCCCTGTCGACAAAAGCGCTGATTTCGTTGTACGCTGATGCTAAGGTCTGGATGGCGCTTTTGAAATGCATTGTAGTTGGATCATCATCGCCCAGATCCGTTTCTAATTCCGCCAGCAACCCGGTCCCTTTGTTCAAAAAGTGATTAATTTCTTTCAAAATCTCTTTGCGCATTCCATGCTTTTGCCGTTCACGGGAAATAATCGGCAACAACCGCTGAATGGACATTTCAACCAGTGCATCTCTGGACGCATTGGCCTTCTGGGCTGCTTTTTCAAGAGATGCCAGTGTCTTGCGGCTGATCACAAAAGTTTTCTGAACGCGCTTCATATCCTTAAGCGATTCATGGTCAATCTTATCGGCCATCTGCATTAAGGACTGAGCATCATCAATCAGATGGTCAAAAATTGACTTTTGTTTGATGCCCAAGTGGACCGCTACAATACTAAGGGCTTCAATTGCTTGGGGTGACAACTTAAACGTTGCCCTGACCGATTGGCGTCCCCGTAAATCCAAAACTGTTGGATGCGGCAAAGACATGTTGTTTATCCATATCATTTCTTTCTGAGGTTCCATTAACCACCACCTCCTACCGCAAATTTGAATTTAAAATAATTTTTCATTACTTTAATCTAATACATTTAATAAGTAATGCAATAAAAAAGTTTGAAATTTTATTGACAAATCTAATTTTATATTTATCATAAATAACAAATAAATCATCAATAATTCGTTTAAATTTAAGGAGGTAAATAAAATGATGAATTTAGTCAGATGGAATCCCTGGAGAGAGATGTCAACCCTGCAGCACCGAATCAACCACCTGTTTAATGAGCCATTTTTCCGCAGTGGTGAAGATGACGAATTGCGCATAGGTACCTGGTACCCGGCTGTGGATATGTTCGATGATGACGATAAGATCGTCATCAAAGCCGAACTACCCGGCATGGATAAAAAGGATATTTCAGTTGATATCGAAAATCGGGTTTTGACGCTCAGCGGCGAGCGCAACTATGATAACGAGGTCAAGGAGGAAAACTACTACCGTCGTGAGAGAGCAACCGGAAAATTCAAACGCGCTTTCAATCTGCCGGCTGATGTAGATGAAGATCAGATCAAGGCCGATTTTAAAGATGGTGTTTTGAAAGTAGAAATTCCAAAACCCGAGGAACAGAAACCCAAACAAATCACGGTTCATTAATGTGATCGAATGTGATGCTTGCAATGCCTTAATTAACCCTCAACAATAGGGCGACTTTCTAGTCGCCCTATTTTTTTTAAAATTCGGGTTATTGCTATGCAATACGGTTAAATTGTTTTATATTGTATATGTGGCACAAAACCACAAAAATTAAAAAGGAATTTAGTTCAGGTGAGGATTTAGAGGAATGAAAAGACCCCCGGGTAAAGTTCGTCGATTTTTGGGCTATTTTTGGAACAGCATTACGGTCGCACGCCGCTTTGTCGGCAATCTGCTGTTTCTTTTGCTGGTTATCTTTTTCATTTCCATCCTATTTTTTGACAGTGAAGAAGATGTGCCCGATGGAGCTGCTCTGATCTTAACTCCCGAAGGTAATATCGTCGAACAAAAAACCGAAACAATAATGTCCAGCTTCATATTGGGTGAAGCCGCCCAAAAAGAGACGCTTTTAAAGGACATCATCGATGTGATCGACTTTGCAAAAGATGATGACCGCATACAGATGATGGTACTGGACCTCAGGAAAATGGCAAGAGCCGGTATCAGCAAGCTTCAAGATATTGGGGCTGCACTGGAGCGTTTCAAAAGTGAGGGTAAGCAAATTATCGCTTTTGGCGATTCTTTCAATCAACAACAATACCTACTGGCTGCCCATGCCGACAGGCTTTATCTGAGCCCGATGGGCACCATTCTGCTGCAGGGCTTTGGCCTGTATCGAATGTATTACAAAACAGCCCTGGAAAAACTCAAAATACAATTTCATGCGTTTCGCGTCGGCACTTATAAATCGGCCCTGGAACCTTTTTTGCGCGATAGCATGTCTGATTATGCCAAAGAGGCCAACCTTGCCTGGCTAGACGTCCTTTGGGGCGATTACAAACGTGTTGTTTCCCAACAACGGGGACTTGACTCACAGCAAATGGATGACTTCATTAATAATTTTCCAGCCTACCTGGCAAAAGCCGATGGTGACACTGCTGTCGCCGCATTACATTTTGGCCTGGTCGATGAACTGATCACCCGTGATCAATTGCGTCAGGAACTGATTGAAATTGTCGGTCGTGATAAAGATGGTTTAACCTTTAAGCAGATTGCATTCGACGAATATTTAAACCGCATTAAACCCACTCTGATGACGGATCACCTGACAAAAGATAAAGTCGGCATCATTGTGGTCAGCGGTATTATCCTGGATGGCGAGCAGCCGACCGGCAGAGTCGGTGCTGACACCATCGCGGATCTGCTCATTCGTGCGCGTAACAATGACCAGGTAAAAGCGCTGGTCGTGCGGGTTGACAGCGGGGGTGGCAGTGTGACCGCATCTGAGGTTATTAGCAGAGAAATCGAGTTGACCCGCGACAGCGGCAAGCCCGTTTTCGTTTCCATGGGATCTGTTGCGGCCTCGGGCGGATACTGGATTGCTGCCCAGGCAGATCAGATCTGGGCCACACCGACGACGATAACCGGCTCGATTGGGATATTCGGCGCCTTCCCGACTTTTGAAAAAAGTCTGAAATCCCTTGGCATTACCAGCGATGGCGTTGGTACCACCGAACTTTCAGATGCGTTTGATCCCAGCCGGCCGCTCAATGACTTGATTGCCCAATCAATGAATCAGATGATCGAACGGGGTTATCAGCGGTTCATTCAGCGGGTGGCTCAAGGCCGCAATATGGAACCGGAGGCGGTCGAAAAAATTGCCCAGGGACGGGTCTGGGCCGGCACCACAGCAAAGGATCTTGGGCTGGTCGATCAAATCGGCAATTTACAGGATACCATTCGTGCAGCGGCTGAACAGGCGGATTTAAAAGATTATGAAATTACCTACATCACCCAACCCTTAACAACAAGGGAGCAGTTAATTAAAAGCTTCAATCGATTAATTATGGCAATATTGAACTTCTTGCAGACAAGCGGTCATCCAGTGCAAACAATATACGATACGGTTATCGATCGCGAAGCCGGTCATCTGTTGCTGGCTGAGGATCCAGCCGGATTATATGCTTACTGTCTGAATTGCATCGAGCCCTGATGTTATTATCTGAGAAATGCCCTCTTTTATTTTCACTATCTTATATTTGCAGTTCAAAATTCATCAAATCTAAACGCCAATCAAATCTTTTTGAAACCTTCCACCTATTAAAAGTCTCTTAATCCGTTCAGTATCATGTTTCTCCATGAGTATAAGTGTAAGGAATCGGGTACACAACCCACTAAGCAGGATGTAACAAATTCATGTACACGGATCGTACGGTATCATTAAGGGGAGGAAGATATGTTTAAAGATAAAAAAGATATCAAAAAAGATATTCTAAATATGTTTCGATCCTCATTAAATGAAGATAAATATGTTTTACCGCCTGAATTATTGGAATCCGCCTATTTTAATCATTTAACCTGGGATGAAAAGCAACTCTATCAAAACGCGGTCAAAGATTTGATCTCCAAAGGGCTCGTCAAAAATGTCAAAGGCTCGAGCCTGAATCTTAAGCTCACTGAAAAGGGGGCTAATTTAATTTATACCCAATCTTGAATGAAAAACAATGACATGAAAACCGCCAACCCGTGCAAGACTCCGGTATAATTAATACAAAAGGCGATGCAGGATCGGTCTGCAATCGCCTTTGTTTATTCATTTAGAACTTGCCGCTCCCGGGCAAGCAAGAGCTTACGTTAAATCTTTTAGCAATTCCTCTTTTAGCATTCTATCGGCTATTTTTTCCTCATCGATCTCGTAAGTCCCATTTTCGATTTGTTCTTTGAGCTGGGCGACTTTGTCCTCCCGGACATCCGGTATCGCCGCTAATTGTCTCTGGGCCTTATGGATATCCTTAGCAGCGCTCGAAAGCGCGACGGTATCTGCCTTGGTTTTCTGCTGTTCCTGTTGCTCGGCGGCGTCTGCTTTATCCTTATCCTGAACCTGATTCACATAAGCTTCAATGTTAACAGAGTCTTTTGGGGTAATTTCCATTTTATGGCAGTCTCCTCAATCGGTAATCAGTTGCCAATCTTTCTGACTGCACAACCGTCATTATCTACAATAATTCTAATTCACTAGCTTCTGCGTGTCAAATTAATTACGATTTAATTATATTATCGGTAAAAACTTTACATACTTTAGTCCTTTTTTGCAAATTTCCATATTTTATTGCTTTTCGAGAATTTTTACAACACGTTAATATTAAATAGGATATTGGCAAATTTGGTCTTTTACGATGCAAAAAGCCAAATTGGACCCACATGCTGAGTCCGAGGACCAATAATTTATATGCCATTATCATGCCAATGATTAAATCCTCTTCATTCCAGGTAATAATTTGCTATTCTTTACAGTCCGTTAAATGGCTTTATCTTAGTTGATAACTAAATAATGGGTTGAGCCCGTTGCCCGTTAGCCTGTTTGCAGAAAAAATAAGATATCTTTTCTTTTCTAACCGGCGCAACAGGTAACGGGCAAACCGGCGAACCTTTTTAGTGCTTTTCGTCAATGGTTTGGGTCGTTGAAAAAAAGATTTTTTACCATATTCTGGACATGGGTTTTGAAAGCGTGGGAATCCCTGTACGGGTAAAGTTTGAATTTGATGTCCAGAACGGAAAACTTGTATCAGATAGCCTTTCGGTTGAATCTTTATACAATCAACAGGCCGTCGTTAAACGCTATCCGGGTGTCAGGATGGACTCACTGGACAAAGAGATTCAACGGACAATTCAGCGAGAAATCCGCAATTATTTGCAAAACCTTGGTTATATTTCAAACAATATGTAATGGTTGAAACTCATACTCTTCTGCGAAAGGATGACCGTATCCCGCGCCTGCCGGCCATTGATAGCATGCGCGGCATTGTCATGGTACTTATGGCACTGGATCATGCATCCCATGCTTTCAATGCCGGTCGCTATGCCAGAGATTCCTTCATATGGTATCCCGCAGGTGCCGAAATCCCGGCGGTTCAGTTTTTTGTCCGCTGGGTGACGCATCTGTGTGCGCCCACTTTTTTGTTTCTGGCCGGCTTTGTGCTGGCATTGAGTGTGGCCAGACGGTTGGCCCGTGGTGAACCGCAACGCAGTATTGACGGCGATATGATCAAACGCGGCATTTTCATAATGTTGCTGGATCCCCTGTGGATGCCTTTTGGTTTTGGTGGAGGAATCGTTTTACAGGTAATGTATGCCATTGGTGCCAGCTTTTGTATGATGATACCACTGCGCAGACTTGGAATGCGCAGCCTGCTGGCCATTGGCTTGGGCCTTTTCGTTTTCGGTGAGGGTCTCGCGGGACTGGCGCTTTGGGCCGATGTTGATCAAAGACCGGGACTAATTAGCACCTTTCTTGTAACGGGAGGGGTGGTTACAAAAGGGGTGTATGTACTTTATCCGCTACTGCCCTGGTTGGCTTATATGTTGTTGGGCTGGGTATGTGGCCGGTATATGCTGGCAAATGATGATTTTAACCCCATTCGTTTCTTTACCAAGGCCGGTGTATTTTCTTTGATTGCGTTTTTGATCGTTCGCGGTTTTAACCAATTCGGTAACATGTGGTTATACCGCTACGACGGATCCATCCCGCAGTGGCTGCATGTGAGCAAATACCCCCCCAGTCTGTCTTTCGCAGCGCTTGAGTTGGGCATCATGTTTCTGATGTTAGCCGTTTTGTTTGCCTGGTATCGCAAGCGCAAACCATCTCCGGCCAATCCTCTACAAGTGTTCGGCCGCACGCCGCTTTTCTTTTACGTCCTTCATGTTCATCTACTGGCGGTTATCGCCTGGTCGCTAAAATTGCACCGGGCCGGCGGCTTGGTCGAGACCGGCCTGGCGACTCTGGCTGTTTTACTGGTGTTTTATCCGCTCTGCCACACCTACGACCGTCTCAAGTGTGCCCGCCCGAAAAGCCTCTTGCGCTATCTGTAATTAAAGCATTGCATTGACGACTGAATGCATCGTTTTTTAGCCAAGCTTGTTGACATGCCACGATGTAGTATTTATACCCACATACACAGGCATTTATCAAAAAAGCACGTGCGGATTCAAAAATGGCAACAGAGAAAAGAAAAAACCCGCGCTTTAGTGTAAGAAGCAATGCATTTGCAATTTTTAAATCCAAGCCCGATAAGCTGATCCCGATCGTTAATGTCAGTTTAGGTGGGATGGGGATCGGTGTTAACGGAATAAACTTGAATGCTGACAGTTTAAGCGATGTTTCGCGCCTGGAGATATTAACAGATGATTGTCGTTTTTACATGGGTCAATTGCCCTACCAGCTTGTTTCGCCCCACCGAAACCGCACACGGGATGCGGTCGGGCTCTTTCAGCACGTTTATGGTGTTCAATTCATTGATTTGATGTCCAGCCAGCAAAACCAGCTTAAAAATTTTATTCGCAATCACACCCGAGGTGGAAAGACACCGAAAGTACTGTATAAAATCAATCAGCATCTGCATCAATTGATTGGGAAAAAAGATCTCGTTGATTCGTGTCGCAGCATCGGGCTTCAGGGGCCTTCATTCTGACCGCCGGTTAAAAAATATTGACTTTTTGCGACCGTTTGAATCATGTCGATGTTTCTTTTTTTAAACAATTGATTTTCCAGATCCTGATGTGACCAACGGAAATCGAAAAAAACGACCAGCCTGCACATTGGAAGCGTTTCGATCGCTGCGTAGGTGCGCTGAAACCACTTACTGGAATATCGATAGAACCAATCCGATCCCCGGTGGCGGTCTGCTAACTCCCAGATCGCGAAGGGCTTGGTTTTATAGAGCGCGGTCAATTCGCTGTAATCATCCCCCAGCAATGCCAAAAAAGGTTCGCTGCGGTTGACGGTTTGATTCCAGATCGAGACACCGACCCAGTTAACCTGTTCGGGCGGCACCTGGAAATATTGGCGCTTCCGTAAAAAACCCGATGACCTGCTGGCTAAATGCAGCCCCCAGACCAGATAGCGATTGGCACCCTGCTGCTCAAAGATATTAAACATGCGGTCCCAGGCCGGTATAAAGTATTGCGGATTCCGATCCTGCCAGGGATGATCGCCGGCATAATACCCGGCGCCGGGGAAGGGTATGAAAAAAGCGGGTAAGGCTGCTTTGCTGACTTGCTGTGAAAAGCGTTGAAGGTGATGATCATAATCACCCCTGCTGATACGTTCCCAGTCCGTTTGCGGAAAATATCGCATCATCGGGTAGACGCCCATTTTGGCAGCGGCAGCCAGAACGCCTGCGGGATAGTAACCGGCGCCCAGAAAGTCATCTGCGATGCTGTGCACGGCAGGCAATGTGCCGATTTTGTTTTTATAAATGTCTAAAATTTGCGTTTCTGCCTGAGAACTTTTTTCTTTCAGCCAGTGATCAAAAGTGCCTGAAATGCGATAACCGATGTCATGGTGCCAGCCCAGATAGCACTGAGCTTCAGGTGTTGGAATTGCCGGATGGGTTTCCAGTTTTATTGTTCCGACCGGCCGAGGCTCAGCAACCGCCTGATGGCGGGCACACCCTTTAGTGAGCGGACTCAGACCGCAAGCGCTCAGAGTTGCCAGGCTTAGTTGAATAAAACGTCTGCGGCTTATGTTGGGGTTCATGATTTAATCTCAAACAGGTGGCCCTCATCATCCCGGATAAAGGTCAATGTCCTGTCTCCTTTGGGAACTTGAATAACCGCCATGTTTAGGCGGTGGCATCTCTTCAAAAACGCCTTCAGATTTTTAACCTCCAGGCAAACATGTCCGATTTGATTAACCTGATTTTCGGCTTTCCCGGTAATGAAAATCTCAAAATGAAGATCTTCACCCCGGTAGTTGATCATCAGCAATTCGGTATCAACATTAAAAATCGCTTTGCCAAGCGATGTAGCCAATGCCTTAGGTTCTTCCTTTTCCAAACCCAAAAGTTGCTTAAAAAATCGATCTGAATGTTGTTGTGAGCTATACGTCAGGGCGACATGTTTTAAAAGCATTTGCATATCCCTTTCACCCCAAACTTGATTGATGCCAGCGGGACACTCATTTTCATAGACGCAAAAACGAAATTTGCGGGTTGCCAATTCCAGAACCTGCAATCTGAAGTCAGCAATCCAAAATCAATGATGGGGCTTAATAATGACTTTCAAGGTCTCCCGGCCCTCCATGACCATCCGGAAACCCTCGGCGATACTCTGCAATGGAAGCTGCCCGGTAATCAAATCGTCAACTTCTATTGTTTGGGTTTCGATCAGGTTTATGGCCGCTTCAATATCGGGGGGGCCGCAATAGTAGGAAGTGATGATTCGGGTTTCCCGTGTCCAAAAATAGTTGATGGGTATGGTTACTTTTTTATCGGGGTGCGGTACGGCGAAAAAGACGATCACACCGCCTTTAGCCACGCAATTCCAGGCTTGGTCAACGGCGGTCATCGCGGAGGTGCACAGGAATACCACATCCGCCTTGCGGGTATTTTCAGTGACCAAATGGCCGGGAACATCTTCAGCGGCATCCAGCGTGATATCCGCCCCCATTTTGCCGGCAAATTCCAGCTTTTTGGGATTGATATCCGTTGCTATCACGCGACAGTGTTTAGTTTTGGCGAGTTTGATATGCAATAGTCCGGACATGCCGCTGCCCATCACCATGATCGTCTGATTTTTTCGCACGCCGGCAAGTTGCTGCGCTCTGACCACACAGGCCAGCGGCTCAATAAAAGTACTCTGATCATACGATATACGATCCGGTAAGCGATAAGTTCCGTTTTCGACCAGGGCTTCCGGGACTAGAACATACTCTGCAAAACCGCCGGGCAACCGCTCATCGACATTGGAGCACACTGGATATTGGCCATTTTTACAGTAAGTGCACTGCTTGCACGGCACTTTGGGTGCCACAAAAACCCGATCTCCGGACCTGTAGGTCGACACCGAGCGGCCGACTTCAACCACCTCAGCGCCGATTTCGTGTCCCTGAACCAGGGGTGCGCGTGGCAGCCGATACCATTCAACGATATCGCTGCCGCAGATGCCGCATGAGATAATTTTTATCAGCATCTCTTTATCGCCGGGTTTTGGCCGCGGCACTTCCTCGATTCGCATATCTTCGTTGTTGTACCAGACCGATACTTTCATGACTGATTCTTCAGAGTTTGATAAAGATCAAGGGCTTTGTCCGGCTTTTCGTTGTGGTGAACCACTGCAGCGACTGCTTGCAGCATTGCAATCGGAGATTCGGATTGAAAAATATTGCGGCCCATGTCCACGCCGCTGGCTCCCTGCTGTACTGCGTTATAGGCCATGGTCAGGGCATCCAGTTCCGGTATTTTTTTACCACCGGCCATTACGATGGGTACCGGGCACGACGCGCAGACGGTTTCAAAATCTTTTTCGACATAATAGGTTTTTATATAATGGGCTCCCAATTCAGCACAAATGCGGGTGGCCAGCCTAAAATAGCGTGCATCGCGGGCCATATCCTTGCCCACGGCGGTTACCGCAAGCGTTGGAATGCCGTAGCGGGTGCCGATATCCACCATCTTGGTCATGTTGATAATGGATTGGCGTTCATATTCACCACCGATAAATACCTGAACAGCCATTGCACAAACATTCAGACGGATGGATTCCTCAATATCCACGGCAATCTCTTCGTTGGACAGCTCTTTTAAGATGCTGGTTCCACCCGATACCCGCAGCACGATTGGTTTTTGGGTGGCCGGTGGGACAATACTTCTGAGGATGCCCCGGGTGAGCATCAAGGTGTCGGCATAGGGTACAATCGGAAGAATATTGACGTCAACGCGCTCAAGGCCTGTTGTTGGCCCCTGAAAGTATCCGTGATCGATGGCGAGCATAACCGTGCGGCCGGATTCAGGGTTGAAAATCCGGGCCAGTCTGTTTTTCATTCCCCAATCCAGTGCGTTGGATCCCTTTAAAAAGAATCCTTCTGTTTGTTGCGGCTGATCTATATAATATTGCTTGGCCTCTTTGATTTCATCTATATCTGGCATCTTTATCTCCTCCCTAAACTGATTTTAAAACCCACATCTCTTGCTCGATGGCTGTGTTGCGAACAGTCTTAAAATGCTCACGTACTACCGTGTACGTTCCGCTTTTAAGCCTGCCCGCGCCTTGCCCTCAAGCAAGATCTATGGATTTTAAAACCAGTTTTACAATATTATAAATATTTTTAAACCTTTTACCAGGACCTATTTGTAGGGCTATAGTTAAGAATAATCAAATTAATTTATCTTAAAGCTATGGTGAAGTGTAATGAGTTTCTCTTTTTTAGCGCATTATCGCAGGTTGAGCTATGCGGTCAAGAAAAACCATTTATTAATGATCGTTACGTATGGTATTGAATGTCAAAAAGCACAGATCGGAGCAAGCAATGGGTCAATTTGATCAAGATAAACAGGCCATTGTAAAATGTGCCCGCTGGCTATCCGAACACGGATATTTCGGGTGTGTCAGGGGTAGCGGGGGCAACATTTCAGTCAAACTGAATCGTCAAAATATGATGGCGATAACACCGTCGCGCCGCCCCTACCAGGAGCTGTCAGTGGATGATATCTGCGTGGTTGATGCGCAGATGACATCAATTGAGGGGCACCTGACACCATCCATTGAAGCGACACTGCACCTAAGTGTCTATAGCAACCGGTCCGATGTCAATGCGGTCATTCATACGCATCCGGTGTTTGCCAGTATATTGTCGATTATCGGTAAATCCATCCCGGCTTTATTTGATGAAATCACCTTTGAAATCGGGGCCGAGGTGGATGTGATTCCCTATGCTGTTTCCGGCAGCGCCGATCTGGCCCAAAATGTTATCCGCAAATTGGGCAACAATTGTTATTGTTACATTTTACAAAACCATGGTGCCTTAAGCCTAGGAAAAAGTCTTGACCAAGCCTGGAAAAATGCCGAGCTTCTGGAAAAAGTGGCTCAGATTTACTATTATGCCTTAACCACCGGCAGAAAAATAACAACGCTGCCCGAAGATGCTGTTGAGCAGATCTACAAAATGAAGGAATCGAATGAACAGCAAGACAGACCCTAGTACTCCGCCTCCAGTAGATTATTACGAAAAAAGTAAAACCGGGCTTATGGCGAATTTACGGAAAAAATCAGGCTATGCTTAGCGCTCAAGAAGAAGCCTATATCTTAGGCCAAGCCTATATACCGGAGCATTGCATTCGTCTGATGACCTTTGTATCCGGCGGTGAGCCTCTTTTAATAGATGATTTTTTTATTTGCCGCAAAGAAAACTGGATAATCCTGATCGGCTACCCCCTGACCGATAATTTTACTTGCGACGCCTTGGAAGCTGTTTTTTCCAAAATAAAAAAAACATTGCGCCCCGAATTCATATCGCTGATCGCACCGGAAATGCCATCCTCTCTGGCCGCTACCTGCCGCGAAAGACAAAGTGATGCCTACTTTACGCTAAAAACCCGGAACCCCACTATCCGTAGCCCGGTGAAACGAAACCTGAGAAAGGCCCGACAAAACTTGCGCGTGGAAATTTCGACCCATATGCATGACAGTCATCAGGAGCTAATGCACGAATTTGTTGCCCGCACGCCTTTGTCAGATCGTGTCGAAAGGCTATTGTTTAAAATGCCGGATTTTGTAGCCGCTGCCGATAAGGCCTTTGTGCTGAATGCCTGGCATAAAGCAAACAGGCTGAGCGCTTTTTATGTTGTTGACCTTGAAGCTGAAGGGTTTTCCAATTACATTATCGGATGCCATTCCAAAAAGAACTATGTTGTCGGCGCCTCTGATCTTTTATTATTTGAACTGATCAACTTGAGCCTGGAATATGAAAAAAACACCATTCATCTCGGATTGGGGGTGAATGCCGGTATTCGTCGCTTTAAGGAAAAATGGGGGGCTGCGCCTTCCCGCCGGTATGAAATGTGTGAGCTGGCGCCAAAGAAATCATCTGTTTTTAAATCTATCTTGTCATGGCGCCAGTTTTGATAATTGGATTTATACCACGAAAACACGAAAAGCGGTCAAAGAATCCAGATGCTATTTAGAACCTCAAAACAAAAAAAGCTAAAAATGATCTGGCAGGTGCGAAAAAACGGCAACGTTTCACAGCTTGTCGGCACCGCCCATTTTTTCCCTTACAGTTTTCGAAACGCGTTGCGCCGCTGTCTGCAAAATGCACGTATCGTCATGTTCGAAGGCCCTTTGGACGAGGACAACATGGCCCGGGTCAGGCAAGCCGGTATGGACACCGAATCTTCCTATCACCTTTTTGACGAGCTGGACGAGCAGACCATTGCAGGCATCACCGGCGCGCTGATTCCGGTTTGCCGGATGAGAAATTCAACTCAATTTATTCAATATTGCAAGGACGACCTGAAGGAGACCATTTATGACCTCGTGCAAGGCATGCAACCCTGGCTGGCTTTTTTTACGCTGTGGTCTACTTACCTGCAGCGCAAGGGCTGGAAATATTCGGTCGATCTGGAAGGATTCAGTGTTGCTCAAGAATTAGGCAAAAAGATCATATTTCTTGAAAGTATTGAAGAGCAAATCCGGGTGCTGCAAAACATTTCGCATGAAAAAATCATGCATTTTCTCAAACAGACCGATCAATGGGAAGCCCTTGCAAACGAATACGTAAAATCCTACCTGAAGGGCGATCTGGAAAAATTACGGCTTTCCGGTATCCGTTTTCCAAGCCGGCATCACACCGTTATCGATCATCGCGATGAAATATTTTTTAAAAGGATGCAAGCTGAGCTGGCCCGGGGGGATGTTGTTGCTTTCCTGGGGGCGCCGCATTTAAAGGGAATGAGCCGCTTGCTTCTTGCCGACGGCTATCAGGTCAAAGGCCCCTGGTTGCCGTCTAAATAAAAGAGGTCAGAGGACCCGTCTTCGCTCTGAAGAGCTACGCCGGGCAAGCAGATGACAGAAGACGCTAGACAGAATCACACACTTGCTGCAAATGAGTCCTATCAGCAGGCCATGAATGCGGCGGTTCGAATCTTAACGAATCGCGACCATTCAAAATACGAATTAATACAGAAACTGCAAAAAAGGGGTTTTGCGGCCAAAATCATCGACGCGGTAATCGCGCAGTGCGAAGATTTCGGTTACATCGATGACCACAGAACGGCTCGGGTATATGTTCTGCAGCTCAAGCGCAAGTGCTTCGGCAGGCGCTATGTCCGGCTGGCCTTAAAAAAGAAACGCTTGATGGGCACTGCAATTGAAAAAATTTTAGTAGAACATTACCCCGGGGAAGATGAATATGTACATGCCGGCCGGTTGTTAGAAAAGAAAAAGAAGACTTTCGCAAGCGAAGCAGATCCCAAAAAAAGTAGCGATAGAATATATCGCTACCTGTATTCTCGGGGCTTCAGCCCGGCTGTGATTCGGAGTCTGCTTAAATAGTTAAATTGTCGATACGTCAATTGGTCAGATAACAAATTCATTCATAACTGTTTAACGAATCAACTATTTAACTGATTAACCCGCTATCTAGCTGGCGATTTCTAAAACTTCGTCGGTTTTTTCGGTAAAGGATTTTAATTTTTGGGATTGATCTTCGGTAAGATGGAGAAACTTTACGCCGATCCCCCGGGTATCGGCCCAAACGATTTTACCGATTAGGTCCAAGGGCTGGCGGTCTTCTGGAGATGCGAACCTCAGAATCATTTTTAGTCCGGGGATAAAGGCCGTGCTGGTTTCAATAAAAGCACCGGATTTGCTGATGTCTAAAATATAGCTACGGAATCTCTGGCCCCGAATCTTAAAAATGACGCTTATCAGGCAATCCTTTCTAATGTCCGCTCTGCGGTCCGGTTGTTCGGCTTGCGCCTGCATTTCTTCCAGATGTTTCATAAATATAAACTGCTGCTCGGATGACATATCGATAGCCGCCTTCAACAAAAAGGTGGCCATACGCCCATTGAGAAATTGCCTGAAAAGATCTCCTTGCTGTTCTTCAGAAAGGTTGCCGATTAAATAATACAATCGAGCGATGATTTCATAATCCTTCATTTTGAGATCGGCAGCGGCTTTGATGGTGTGTTCCTTTCCCAGTTTAAATGATCGTTGCAATGATGAAATCATATTTTGGCCACCCTGCTTTCTTTGTGCATTGATACTGATATAAGCGTTAATTCGAATTCTAAATCCTCATCCGGTGACGCAACCTGGCGTTAAATCATCATGTTTAGCGGATCGGTTTCCATTTCCCCAAAGGGCGTTGTTAACCTTTTTTGCAAAAAGTGTGCAAAAAGTGAGTTATTGTATATTTATATAAATAACAATATATTATGGAATATGATAACCCTTGCAATTTAAAAACCAGTGTGAAAAGAATGAATGAAAATGTGGTAACCCATATCCTAATTAAATGATCTGCATCCGGCCTGCTATGCTAAATAAATGAGGGGTCGGGGAGTTTTTATTAAATCGATCGCGGAATGAAATATCAGCGACTTCATCGTGCAAACTCATAATTAAGGGAGCGTAGCGAAAGAACAGATTTCAAATATAAAATAATGAGTTAGACCCAAAATCAATTTTGCGCCCATGGGTGGCTTTGGGGTTATTGCTGTTCTTTCGCAACGCTCCCTAAACCATTCAGACAGTGCACGATTTCGCTGCTGATAATTCATTCCGCCATTATCAGGGGTTGGATGAAAAAACTCCCCGACCCCTCAAATAAATATAGATTGTAACAGGTTAAATATATTAACGGGTGCTGCAGGCCACTCGAACAAGGAGATATCGGCTGTGTCCAAACTTACGCTTTTTCGGCTAAAGAATCAGATGTTTTTTTTTAATTTAGTTGGGATATCCATTGGTGTCCTCACCTTTTTTATTCTGAGCTATCGATCCATATCTCCACCGACACCTGAAATCGAGCGTTTGACTTTTCGCATTGCGCTGTTTTTCGAACCCCTGTTTTTTATGTTTATTCTGGCAGCAACCCTGATTTTCGAACAGCCCATTCGGCGTTCCCTGGACCTAATGTACCGCAATAAAACCGTACCACATGAACTTGCCAGCAAAGCCCGACAGAGACTGCTGAATGAGCCCTTTTTTCTAATTGCTTTGGATTTGTTGTTGTGGCTCTCTGCCGCAGTTGTCTATCCTATCTGCTATTATACCTTTAAAGCCGGGGAAATGATTGTTGGCCGGGCGCTTATTCAGAATCTGTTAATTGGACTGGGTACCATGACAGCCGCTTTTTTCATTCTGGAATATGTTCTGCAAAGGATGGCGCCTTATTTTTTCCCTAATGGCGGGCTGTACATAACTCCCAAAACCTTGCGTGTACGGATCCGCACCCGCCTAGTAGCCCTTATTTTTGCCTGTAACCTGATCCCGTTTTTAGCCCTGATTGCGATTGTACGCGGTAGCCAGCGCACTCATCTGGATCCATCCCAGCTCATTGAATTATTGCGACCCGCCCTGCTGGCCAATGCGCTTTTTGGTATCAGTGTCGGCATTGGATTGACGATACTGGTCAGTGGCATTATTACGCGACCGCTAAAGGAGATCATTCGGGTCCTGAAAAAAGTTCGAGATGGGGATCTCAACAACCGCGTGAGGGTTACTTCCAATGATGAAATCGGCTATACGGGAGACGTGATTAATGAAATGACCGATGGTCTCAAAGAACGGGATAAAATGCGCCACTCACTGGAACTGGCCAAAGAAGTTCAACAAAACTTTTTGCCAAAAACCGATCCAACCGTTGCCGGACTGGATATCGCCGGAAAAAGCATTTACTGTGAGCGCACCGGTGGTGATTATTATGATTATTTGCATTTGGGGGAGCACCAAACCGGCAAAATCGGCATCGTTATCGGTGATGTCTCTGGGCACGGTATTTCAGCAGCCCTTTTGATGGCATCTGTCCGGTCTTCGTTGCGTCAGCGGGCCTTATTATCCGGCAACATTGCCAAAATTGTATCTGACGTGAACCGACAGCTGACCTCAGATGTTGAGGAATCGGGCAGGTTCATGACCCTGTTTTGCAGCGAGATCGATGTACACCAGCAGTGCATACGCTGGGTACGCGCCGGTCATGAGCCGGCCTTATTGTATGATCCGGCATACAATGTTTTTGAAGAGCTAAAAGGATCGGGTATGGCCCTGGGAGTGGATGAAAGCTGGCAATACGAGGAAAAGCAAAAAATGGGATTGGCCCGCGGACAAATCATCTTATTCGGTACGGACGGGATCTGGGAAGCCCATAATGCTGCCGGTCAGCTATTTGGTAAAGAATCGCTGTTTGACATCATTCGCAAACATGCTGACAGCAGCGCAAAGGAAATCGTGGCCGCTATTATGAATGCATTGGAGCATTTCCGTCAGGGTGTTATTCCCGAGGATGATGTGACCCTGGTGGTGGTTAAAGTCGTCACTTAGAACCTATCTCAAAAATGCATCTAACACCCAAGGGCTGTGTTAAAAACCGATTCAAAATGCTCGAATACTAGCGTGTATGCTCCACTTTTGAATCGGTTTTCGCCTTGCCCTTGGGCGTGATCTGCTATTTTTTAGATAGGTTCCATTTTAATGTCCAAAAGTTTATACCGTTTTCGCTTGCACAGTAATGTATTTCTTTCAGATCTCCGACGATGTAGGTTTGAGAACCGGGCATGTTATTTTCTGATAGGCGATATGTAGATTATTAATCTCCAAGTGACACGTTGACCCGATATTTGGGATTCGCACTACGCATGTAAAGGGTTAATCCCTTATGATGGTTAAATCCCAAATATCGGGTCACAGGCACCCTGTAATTCATATCGCCCTTCAGGAAATGACATGACCGGATCGAACTCTGAAGGCCATTTCTGTGATGGTACACCATCATCATTTTGCAGTTTCAATCATCAAGATAAATACGAATGTCGAAATCAAAAAGGAAAAATAGCAAGAATCGGGTGGCAGATGCGCTTCAAATGGCCTATCTTGGTTAAAAATTAGCTTCATCGTTTATAGGGGGTAACAAATGAGTGCTGAGACGTTTTCCCAGGCCGCTTTTGATTATCAGCGAATCGAAAAAGCGATCGCGTTTTTAATCGACAATTTTCATGCCCAGCCGGGCTTAAGGGAAATTGCCGCCAAGATTCACATGAGCGAATACCATTTTCAGCGCCTGTTCAGTCGCTGGGTCGGTATCAGCCCCAAACGGTTTCTGCAATTTTTAACCAAAGAGCACGCCAAGACATTGCTGGAAAAGTCCATTAACCTATTAGACGTTACCTATGAAGCAGGCCTGACGAGCCCCGGACGCCTGCATGATTTGTTTGTGAGCTGTGAAGCCGTAACCCCAGGGGAATACAAGGCCAAGGGCAGGGGCCTCGAAATTGCTTACGGATATCATGCCACACCATTCGGCGAATGTATGCTGGCAACAACCGACAGAGGTATCTGTAGCTTAAATTTTGTCCAAAACGAAGAACGGCGAATGACCCTGGTGAGTCTAAAATCCAGGTGGAAAAATGCAACCTTAACTGAAAACCCGGATGCAACCCGATCCCTTGTTGATCGCATATTCAATCCTCTGGCCGGACAGCGCTCAACGCCCCTTCATTTGCTTTTAAGCGGCACCAACTTTCAAATCAAAGTCTGGGAGGCGCTCATCCGGATCCCCATGGGAACTGTCGTTTCCTATGAGGATGTGGCGGCTTATATCGGGATGCCTAAGGCCTCACGCGCCGTTGGAAATGCGGTTGGCAATAATCCGGTTTCGTTTGTGATTCCCTGTCATCGGGTCATTCGGAAAACAGCCGAATTTGGAAATTACGGTGGCGGCAAGGCTAGGAAGTTGGCTATACTCGGATGGGAATCCGTTCAAATTAGCACCCATAATTAGTTATTTTTCCGATGAGCTGCGTTCTCCGCATGTTTCAGCCCTCGACGTACAAATAAGTACGCCGAGGGCTAAATCATTTGTGCGGCTTGTTGAACACCTGCATTACCATAAAATTAGATGTGAAATCCCGCCGCTGGGCGGGGCTCATCAAAAAGATCTCTTAATTCTGGGTGCTAATTTAACATTTCCAAATATCCTAATACGTTCAGATCTATTTAGTGATTTTAAATTTGATAGGTAGCTAAATTAAAGCCCGTCACAAGGTGGTGTAGAACGCTTTGGGATTGAGTTCTGCGGGGCCGCCGAAATTATGTTGGACGAACAGGGTGCGGATTTCCGTGCATAGATCGCATTTGTTAATGTAGACAGATTTTGCAGGCGTGAAATTGAATGCGTCCCGGGCCATTTCAAAAATACCCCGGATTCCCTTCGCAAACAAAGTCGATAAAACCGGATATTTATCTGCGGTAAGCGGCTGGCTTAAATCCTCTCTGTTGATGGATAGCCCGGAGCAGAGCCCCGGGATGTAGTTTCCAAAAAGATCCATGTGAAAATGACCGGTGTCTGTGAGCTCGGCGGCACAGCTGCGGGCGTTATCTTTTAGAATCTGCTCTGCTGATTTATTTGCCAAATAAGGCCGAAACGTTTTTAATGCCCGGCCGCCCATGTGGATCCAGTAGCGTTGCGGCAGGTTTCTTATATAATCCTGACCGAACAGCGCTTCATATTCAGCCAGCGCGTGCGTGCCGGTTGCGTCCAGTTCGGAAAGATCCTTCATAAAATCTGAAATCCATGGAAATATGCTGATGCCGGTTTTGCGGGCGGCATCAATAATCCCTTTGATTTTTACGAAGGGGATAAATTCATTGTGGAACGGGCTGATCGACACCAGTAAGGTCTGCAGTCCCTTATCACGTAATTGGCTTAGCGTGACTATTGCCGAATCTAGATTCTTAAACCATGATGAATTGGTTTCAACGTAATCCACCGCCACCCCGACGGCTGATGCAACTTCCAGGACGGCCGAAAGCTTATCAGGCCTTAACAGGGGCTCCCCGCCGCCGATATGCACCGCCGCGCATCCCAGGCGGCGAATGACAAGCAGGTTTTCTTCGACCGCTTGCGGGGTCATATATTCTTTTTCCCAGGCCGGGCTGCAATTATACAGGCAATGCCTGCAGCGGGACGTGCAGAAGTAATTGGTAATCAACCCACCGGAAATCAGTTTTATTATTTTAAGCTCAGCCAAAAGCGAATCCTTTTTAGACTTGTTCATCTCGTCTGACATCATACCTCTTTGCGTTTGTCAAGCCCGGGCGCTTTTTACCGTCTCCATTGCACTTGACTAACGATCCAAAGCGCTGTTAAATCCTATCTGAATCTTACATGGAATTAATGAGAAGAGGATTCAAATATGATTACTTGTAATCTGTCGATCCCGGTTGGAGATACGGAAAGTGTATCGGGGATTCTTTCGGTCCCTGATAATTTTGATCACAAGAAAACCATCGGTGTTATTTTTGCCCACGGTGCCGCCAATGACATGTACAATCCGTTGATCCGGTTTGTAGCCCGAGGGCTGCATCAAGCAGGTTATCTGACGCTGCGATTTAATTTCCTTTACAAAGAAAAAGGTAAAAAATCTCCCGACTCTCAAGCCATACTGGTTCAAACCTGGCAAAGCGTTTATCACTTTCTGAGCAACCACCCAAAATTCAGGCCGCAAGCCGTTGTTGCCTGCGGTAAGTCCATGGGCGGACGTGTTGCCTCCCAGATGGTGGCTGAAGGACAGCTCTCTGTAAGCCGCTTGATTTTATTAGGATATCCGTTACACGCTCCAGGAAAAAAAGACCAGTTGCGCGATGCTCATCTGAATCAGATACGGATTCCGATGCTTTTTTTTGCCGGCACACGCGATACCCTTTGTGACCTGGATCGCCTCAAAACGGTTTTGGATCGCTTGACAGCTCCTTGGGACCTGGAAGTCATTGAAGGCGGCGATCATTCCTTTCGGGTGCCTAAAACCCATCCAATATCTCAGGATGATACCCATGCGCAGATTCTGCAAGCCGCTACGAGCTGGCTGGGTGAACATCCTTAACCAATTGCCATGAAAATTGTCTATATAACTACATGCCATTGTTGCCACCGCCCTCTATCTGCGGTTTTACATTAGCGCCGGCCTTGCACGATCTCATTTTGTGATTAAGATAAATAGTGAAGGTATTTTTGTTAAACCGCTCCAGGTCTTTCGACCTGTTATTTGATAACCATCAAGAGTATTGGCTTTAATTTCTGGAATGCCTTCCATTTAAAGGGCCGCTGGTTACCTTCACGGGGCCGGTCGCTTTTCCTCTGAGTGCGACGCTCCCCAAGTTTCATGATCATTGAGTCCAGCCCGATTTTTGCCCTAAAGTCGAAGAAGTTGCTCTCTGATTTTTAAACCGAAATTAAGATATTGAGTGATTCGGTTTCGCACACTGAACCATGAGCGACTGTAAACGGGGTGCAAGATGAATCCTCCCATCATAGAATTTAGAAATGTGACCAAACGATTTGATCGGCGGACCATTCTGGATCGGGTTAACCTGCAAATCCCCGAAGGGGGTGTCACCACCATCATCGGTAAAAGCGGCGAGGGCAAAAGTGTCCTGCTCAAACACATTATCGGACTGCTCAAACCAGAAGAAGGCAGTGTTCTTTTTCGGGGCGAACCCATTGAAAAGATGTCGCGTAAAAAATGGAATGCGTATTTATCGCAGGTCAGCTACATGTTTCAGAACAACGCGCTTTTTGATTCCAAAACGGTTTATGAAAATGTGGCCCTGCCCCTTATGAAAATTAGGCGATTGACCAAAAAACAAATTCATGACCGGGTAATGGCGCGCATCGAGCAAACTGAATTGACAGATGTGGCCCACAAATACCCATCCGAGCTTTCGGGCGGCATGCAAAAGCGAACCGCACTGGCCCGGGCGCTGGTTACCGATCCGAAAATCATTTTATTTGACGAATTAACAACCGGCCAGGATCCCATTCGCAGAAATGCCATCCTGGGAATGATCGCCGAATACAAAAAGAAATATGGCTTTACGGCGGTGCTAATCAGTCACGATATTCCGGATGTATTTTTCATTTCCGATCGCATCCTGGCCCTTTACGGAAAAAAAATCGTTTTTCAGGGCTCCCCCGAAGCTTTTGAAGAATTCGAGCATCCTTTTTACAATGAGATTATCAACAGCATTGAAAGCTTGCAGGATGAATTAACCGGCCTGTATTCCAAGCGCCAATTTAAGGTGCGCTATCAAACCGATCTGGCCCGCCATAACGGGCACCGACATTTCAGTGTTGTCCTTTTTACGCTGGAAGACCTGGATCGCATCATCGATAACCTGGGGCACACCGCTGCCCAGGTCAGCATCAGAACGATGGGCGATTACATCAATAAACACTTTGGCATGGTCGGTGGATTTTCCGCTCGACGCCGCATCAACCAGTTCAGTACGGTTTTGCCATTTACCGATCTGGATGAGGCTGAAGAACTTTTGGCGGACTTTACCCGGGACCTCCGGGAAAACGGTTTGAACAGAATCGAGAATGCGGCCAAGCAAGTCAATCCTGCGGTGCGTTGCTTTGATTTTATCGTCACAGCCGGGATAGCCAGGGGAGGCGGTAA
Source organism: Desulfobacterales bacterium (assembly GCA_050122475.1). Lineage (GTDB taxonomy): Bacteria > Desulfobacterota > Desulfobacteria > Desulfobacterales > JAHEIW01 > JAHEIW01. The sequence continues at coordinate 36,171 of JASFIV010000006.1, forward strand.
TGTTGAACTGGATTCCATAATGGAGTTTGCAGAATTCAAGAAGGAGGCGGTTGCGCAATTCCAGTGCAACATTTAGGCGAGTAAGGTTGTGCCAGTTGCCGGTTGGCCCGTTGAGCCCGTTAAAAAGTTGGACTCAAATCCTTTTTTAACCGACTAACCGGAAACCGGCTCAACCGCCAAACCGTAAAAAGAAAAGGTGGACATCAAGATGAATAAGTTCCTCAAATTTGTTTTGATCGGGGTAAATTTGATCCTTCTGTTTGCAGCGATCGCGGTTGCATCTGACGAGCAGCCCGCGGCTGATGCCCGGGTCATATTTCATGTGGCGTGATACGATGTCGGCAAAGCAGCCCTGGAAGGGCTCGATGGTGTTAAACATGTTGAAAACGGCACGCGACAAAGCAAGCTCTGGTTCAAAGAAACCAACACGGTAACTTACGATCCGCAACGTATTACCTTGGATGAGATGAAAATTGCCCTGCAAAAGGCCGGCACTTATAAAGGCATCTTGACACCCGAAGAATAAAAGGACTGGGTTGGACTTTTGAAAATTTTTTATACGGATTCTTTCGATATTCCCTTGCCACAAGATCATTCTTTTCCGATCCGCAAATTCGCGCTTCTCCGGAAACGAATCGAACGTTCCCATTTGTTTTCCCCTCAGGATTTATGTATACCCCGCGCGGCATCCGACACAGAAATCTGCCGCTCGCATGATCCGGATTATTTGCGGCGCCTGAATCAAGGAAGATTGACCGTCAAAGAAATCCGGCGAATCGGGCTGCCCTGGTCTCCAGAACTTGTTGAGCGTGCCAGGCGATCAGCCGGGGCGACCGTTGAAGCCTGTTATGCCGCCCTTAAAGACGGCGTTGCCGTACATCTGGGAGGGGGTACCCATCATGCCTTTAAAAATCAGGGGCAGGGCTACTGTATCTTCAATGACAGCGCCATTGCGGTGCGGGCGCTGCAGGCTGAAACCCATATCAAGCGGGTCCTGATTCTTGACTGTGATGTGCATCAAGGCAATGGCACCGCAGCGCTGCTGCAGAAAGATCCGACCGTTTTTACCTTTTCGATCCATGGCAAAAACAATTTTCCCTTCCGCAAAGAAAAGAGTGATCTGGACATCGCTTTAGATGATGGAGCCGATGATCGGGTGTATCTGGATGCGCTGAAAAAAGGCGTGCGGGCGTCTCTAAAACAGGCCCGGGCCGATGCGGTCATCTACCTGGCAGGTGCCGATCCATATACTGAAGATCGTTTCGGGCGGCTGAATCTCAGTCAAGAAGGGCTGGCGAAACGGGATCGACTTGTGTTGCAGTATTGCCAGGACGCCGGCCTGCCGGTGGCCGTCACCATGGCCGGCGGCTATGCCCCCAACATCGAGGATACCGTGGAGATTCATTTTCAAACCGTCTGCATTGCCGCCGAATTCCAAAATAAATAATGCGATTTATTTAAACCGCGGACTAACGCAGACGGTCGCAGACTTTTCTTTTTTTGTCCGGTCGACCTGACCGGACAAAATCCGTCAATCGCTTCGCGATAAAAATCCCAATCCTTTAAATATTGGTGTAGATTCGAGAGTATTATGGCTTCCAGCTATATCATAAAGGATATAAAACTGTTTGCCCGAAGGGCATGCAGTTTTTCATTGCTCAGGTCGAGCAAGGAAAAGAAATTGTCTGCGGCTATCCGCGTGCGTCTGCGGTTAATTGAAAAATCATTTAAATTCTGTCTGAAAACTTTTCTACAATGGCTTGAATTGGGCTGTGAAATGCCTGAGTACCGGCGGTTCATAGGTGATGCGCATTCCCTTGATTTTATCTCGTTTGCGAAAAACAGATTCAATGCACTCGACCACGTAATCGATGTGGCTCTTGGTATAAACCCTTCGGGGAATCGCCAGCCTGACCATTTCCAGGGGGGCCGGTTTGAATTGACCGCTTTGGGGGTCGGTTTTGCCGAACATTACACTGCCGATTTCACATGACCGAATGCCACCGCAAAGATAGAGCTCACAGGCCAGCGCCTGACCCGGGTAATGATGCGGGGGGATGTGCGGCAAAAATGCCTGTGCATCGATATAAATGGCGTGTCCGCCCGGTGGTTGGAAAATCGGGGCACCGATTGCTGAGATATGTTCGCCTAGATAAGCGACGGATCGAATTCGATATTTAAGATAGTCTTCTTGTAAAACCTCGTCCAGTCCCCGTGCGAAAGCCTCCAGGTCGTGACCGGCCAATCCGCCGTAGGTGGGAAATCCCTCGGTAACGATCAGAATATTGCGTGCCCGGCCGGCCAGCTGATCATCGTTGACCGCCAGAAAGCCCCCCATATTCACCAGGCCGTCTTTTTTACCGCTCATGGTGCAACCGTCTGCATAGGAGAACATTTCCCGGGCAATTTCTCTGGCAGTTTTGTTCTCATAACCCGGTTCTCTGAGTTTGATAAAATAGGCATTTTCGGCAAAGCGGCAGGCATCCAGGAACAACGGTATTTCATTTGCCCGGCACAGCTCGGCTGTTTTGCGGATGTTGTCCATAGAGACCGGCTGGCCGGCATTGGCATTGTTGGTGACGGTCAGCATCACCAGCGGAATGCGCTGCGGGCTTTCTTTACGCAGCAAGGTGTCCAGGGCATCGAGGTCCATATTCCCCTTAAAATCAGCAATCAAAGTCGGATCGAGCCCATCAGCGATCGGCAGGTCAAGTGCTTCTGCCCCGCTCATCTCCACATTGGCGCGGGTGGTGTCAAAATGGGTGTTGTTGGGCACAATCCTGTCCTGCCCACCGACAATGTTGAACAGAATTTTTTCAGCTGCACGGCCCTGGTGGGTGGGGACGATATGACGAAAACCGGTAAGCTCCTTAACGGTCTGCTCCAGGCGCGAAAAACTTTTTGATCCGGCATAGGCTTCATCGCCCTCGATCATGCCGCCCCACTGATGGGCGCTCATGGCTGCCGTGCCGCTGTCGGTCAACAAATCGATGAGCACAACATCGGCCTGAATGTTAAACAGATTGTACCCGGCTTTTTTTAGAATGGCTTCGCGTTCTTCGCGGCTGGTAAAGCGCAGGGGCTCGACGGATTTAATTTTAAACGGCTCAATGATGATTTTCATTATCTTCTCCCACGGTTTAGATTAAATAGGTTTGAATCCAAAACGAAGGATAAAGCGACTATGACTGTGTGTCAAGAATCCAAAAAGGGAGGAAGAAATCTATTGAAAGAAGAAGGACTTCTAAAATAAATGAAGAAGTATATATTTTACTTCTTTTGAATTTTTGCTAAATCTTGATATTAGATCATGTTCGTTGAAAAATGTCAGATTGTGCCAAACGATTTAATATACAGCTGAGTTTAACATCTGAAAAATGCACCATTTAAACCAAAGCACAAAATGGCAGTACGAGGCCAATTCAATACCTGATCAGCGCTGGGATGTGGTCATCGTCGGCGCCGGGCCGGCTGGTGCAATGGCGGCCATACATCTTGCTTCGCGCCATCACCGGGTTTTGTTGCTGGACCGTAAAAAGTTTCCGCGTGAAAAAGTTTGCGGCGACGGTCTGCTGCCCGATGCCTTGCGTTGTCTTGATGCCATCGGTATCGGTGAAAAAGTTCGCGCAGCCGGTTATCCTGTTGACACCAGTGTTTTAGTGAGTCCCTCCCTAAACGAAGTTGAGATACCCGGCACGTATCTGACCATAAAACGCAAGCTTTTGGATCTGATCGTTGCCCAAAAGGCCTTTGAAACAGGCACTGTCTTCGCTCTGGGTGAAGTGGAGCGGTTGGCCATTGAAACAGATAGCCGGGCATCTTTCACAATAAGGGGATGTCGCAAACCGATTCGGTCTAAAATTGGGATCATTGCCACCGGGACGGATGTTCGGCTCATGCACAAAATGAACTGGCCGGCAAAAAAAGGGCCCAGTGCGGTTGCCCTGCGATGCTATGTTCGCTCCTCTCTGGACCTGGACCGATTGATCATTGCCTTTTACAGGCATGATCGATTTAAGGTTCCCGGATACGGGTGGATTTTTCCGATGCGAGATCATGAATTCAACGTCGGATTCGGCATATTGTCTCCGGATCGCGTTCTCAGGCGTACCATTAATCTTAAATTTAAATTTAACATGTTTATCGAATCTTTCCCTCTGGCAAGAGAGTTGATGCGCCAGAGCGATAGAACCACAGCTCTGGGTGCAGGCACTTTGCGGTACGATTTTGATGGCGCCTACCCTTTTGTCAACGGCCCGCTTGTTGCTGTGGGCGAAACCATTGGAACAACGTTGCCATTTATCGGCGAAGGCATCGGTAAAGCCATGGAATCCGGAAAGCTGGCCGCTGATACCGTCAGCAAGGCCTTAAACTCTGACGACTTGAGCATGCTGGCACGATATGGTCAGAAAATCGAATCAGAATTCAAAACCCACCATTACGGATACCGTTTGGCTGAACGCTGGCTGGGAAAGACCTGGTTAAATAATTTTACGATAGGCCGACTCAGTGCAAGCAGATATGCTAAAGAAACCCTGGCCGGGATCATTGCTGAAACCAAAAATCCGCAGGATCTTTTTTCCTTTAAAGGGATTTTTAAAACATTTTGGAAATAAGCGTATAGCGTTTATGTTGCGGCGTAACCTTTCGGTATTGTTTTTTTTGAGAACCTGAAAGCAGTATCCATTTTAGGCGGCAAAATTGCCGGTAAGCCTGTTTTTGCCAAATGGCAAGTGAATTTATTTAGTATTTACTGTCCATCCTGCCCGTGTTTGACATTTAGCCGCAACTTAGATATAATTTATTGAAAAGTTTGGAAATATTTCATTGCTTAACCTTTTCACAGAAACGATACGCTTCCGCTTGAAATTTTGCCTATATATATTTAGCTCCGAAGATTATCCATCCTGGAGCTTGACTCCTGCTTTTAAATGAAAGTAGAATTTTTACAGGTGGCATCTTTTTTGCGCGCCTATTGATTTACGTGTAAATAACCCCTAGATTTTTAATGATGATATAATCTGAATCTTGCATCTAAATTAATGAGACTTTGCCCCAAATGTGACCAGCCTGTAGCCGAAAAAATTACACTCTGCCCGGCCTGTGGCAACGAAATCGGTGAGGGTCGCAAATATATCGACGATTACCGGATTGTCGATATTCTGCATGAAGGTCATTCCAGCTTTCTATGTCGGGCCATCCGCGAACGAACCGGCGAGATGGTCATGATTCGCCTGTTTACGCCTCAGTCGGGGGTCGACGAAAAGGTAGCCGCTAGGCTCACCGAGGAATTGGAGCGTCTTAAGAAGCTGCCCGATAAAGGCTTCGTCCGTCATTATGCTATTCGACAATCAACTGACGGGCTCTGGTACCGGATTAGCGAATGGATCGATACCGAAAGCTGGGGTTCTTTGCTGACATCCGGGCGACTGCAGGATCGACAGTTAGCCCTGGACCTGTTTTTCCAGATGGCCTCCATCCTGACCGTGCTTCACCAGGAGGGTTACTTCATCCCTCATCTCATTTTAAACGACATCATGCTGGTCAGGGCTGAAAGCGGAAGGCTGCAGGTCAAGATCGACTACAAACTTTCGCGGTTTTTTGATCCCAAGCTCGACCGCCCCGGGCCCATGCTGAAAAAATTGCTCAACGTGCACCCGGATATCGTCAATCATCGACCCCTTGATTTCAGAAGCGACATCTGGTCTCTGGGTAAAATCTTCGT
>JASFIV010000007.1:0-40797 GCA_050122475.1 Desulfobacterales bacterium
AACATCCGGATGGATCCGCCATCCGGCTTTGGTTTTCTGACCTATAAAAATCTTTTGTTGACCCTCTGGGCGCGGCATTATCGCAAGTTAAAAGGTAAAAAACTCAAATCCTTGACACGCAAGCAGTTTGCGTCTTTTTTTGAGAAACTATTACCGGAACAAACGCAGGCCGGCTCTCAGGCAACCCGAAAAATTCCTGACAGGATGAAAACCGTATTCTTAAGTTGGCTGGCGGCCGAGACCGGTTTGAAAGATTACGAACTGACCGATCGCCTGGGCCCGACTTTTGAGGACCTTTTCAACGAGATTGAAAGCGAATATGGTCGGGTTGGCCCTGCAGATATTGATCCCCGCTTTGTGCACCTGTTTCTTATATCGTCTTAGAAAAATAGCGTTTGAATATTTGTGCCATAAAGATAGAGGCCATTAGGATTTTTTTAATTTTTTGATCGCTTTTGTGATGACCTGAGCGGCGCCATCAATATCGGCCTCTGTGGTCAGTCTGCCAGTGGTCAGCCGCAAGGCGCCCATGGCCCACTCTATGGGAACAGCCATGGCTCTGAGAACATCTGAAACTTGCACTGTATCGGAATGACAGGCGGCGCCGGCAGATGCTGCAACTTCTGGCCCAATTTCATCCAAGATACGATTGGCTTCCATTTCAAAAAATGAGATGCTAAGGGTATTCGGCAAACGCATCTCCGGATGACCGTTTAGCTTTACCCGCGGGCATTCTTTTTTTATGCCTTCAAAAAGCCGGTCGCGCATGGCCTGCATATGCAGCATATTTTTTTCCAAATCGCGCCCGGCAATTTCGCACGCTTTTCCCAGACCGACGATTTCTAATACGTTTTCAGTCCCGGGCCGCACACCCATTTCCTGACCGGCGCCATGCATTAATTTGGCGGGTACGAATTCCTGTCGGATGTACAGGGCACCAATCCCTTTGGGGGCATAAACTTTGTGCCCGGCAATCGACAACAGATCAACGCCCAAGTGATTGACATCCACCGGTATTTTGCCTACCGATTGAGCGGCATCGGTGTGCACCACTACATCGTTCTTTTTGGCCAGCGCTGCGATTTCTTTAATGGGCTCGATGGTTCCAACCTCATTATTGGCGTGCATGATGGAAATTAAAATGGTATCCGACTGAATGGCGGCTTCAATATCGGCTGTGTTTACCCGGCCGAATTCATCTACCGGCAAATAGGTAACCACAAATCCGGCGATTTCCAAAAAGCGACATACCTCGATGACGGCGGGGTGCTCGATTTGGGAAGTAATAATGTGCTGGCCCCTGTGGCGCAAAGACTCAGCGCAGCCGATGATGGCAAAATTGTTGGATTCGGTGCCCCCGCTGGTAAATATGATTTCCTGCGGCTGGCAATTCAGCAGAGCGGCAACCTGCTCGCGGGCCCTTGCAACGGCCTGTTTGGGTTTACGGCCGTAGTGATGAGAGCTCGATGGATTGCCGAATTCCTCTTCGAAAAACGGTCGCATGGCCTCAATCACCTCCGGGTCATGGGGGGTGGTGGCGTTATAGTCCAGATAAATGGGTTTTTTCATAAGGCCTCGCTGCTACTAAAGATATATTAAACATTCTAATGCACTTTCTCTCTTTAGCAAAAAAATCCTCGCTTTTAACCTGGCTCTGCGTTCAATTTTTTTTTCTGTGCAGTTTTTATTGAGGGAAACAATGATGTATTGGTGTGTGGTAAAAATTTGGCGGCGCTGAAGCGATTCATAAAATCCTGATTGACATTGAGTTCAAGGTAGGTGATTCGCTCGCGAATCTGATTGATTTCGTCATGATAGGCATCGGATTCAAGCGCCAGGGTGGCACCGCCCAGTGAGCTGTTTCCCAGCGATTTGTACCGATCTCGTGGTAGGTCCGGCAGCATCCCGATGGATATGGCCGATTCAGGATCAATAAATGACCCAAAGGTGCCGGCAACATAAAAGGACGCCAGCTCATGGGGTGTAATGCCGACAGATTCGGTGATGGTCTCTAAAATCGTGTACATGGCCGCTTTGGATCGCATGAGACTGTCCAGGTCCGCCTGGCTGAGGGTCAAATCCGCACCGGTGGCTGAACTTTCGGCCGGCACGACAACCAGGTGCGATAGGCCGTCTATTATTTTTAGTTTGGAGCCGCATACCGCCGGTACGAGCTGGCCGCGGATATCGATCATACCGGAAAGAAAAAGTTGGGCGGCCAAGTCGATGACACCAGATCCGCAGATGCCGATTGGCGGCAATTCGTCAATGGTGTGAATATCAAACGCCAGCGTTGTGGCATCCACCTTGATTTGATCGATAACCCCCGGCCCAGCCGTCATCCCCATCCGGGTGACGCCGCCTTCTAAGGCAGGGCCGGCGGCGCCGGCACAGGCGATCAGCCAGTTTTTGTTTCCGAGCAGCACTTCGGCATTGGTCCCCACATCTACCAGAACGCAGGTCCTGCTGCTCTGGTAAATCCTGGAAAAAAGGGCTCCGGCAATCAGATCTCCTCCGAAGTAGCTTCCGATATTGGGGAAAATCAACACCCTTGCCCGAGGATGGGCCCGCAGGCCCAGGGCTGCGGCTTTGATGACACCCGGATTATTGGCCACTGGGATATAAGGCTCGCGAATGATCCACCGAGGGCTCAGGCCCATAAAAAGGTGGGTCATGGTAGTATTGCCGGCCACTGTAAGGGCATAGATGTGCTCGGGTGTAAGCTGTTGAGAATCGCACAATTGGGCAATGGCACTGTTTAAGCCGTTGACAATCAGATCATTTAAGTGCCCCAGCCCATCCTTTTTTTCGGCAAAATGAATCCGGCTCAAAACATCAGGACCGATGGTTTCCTGAGGATTATCGAAGGCCGATTCTGTCAATGGGCGGCCCGAAGCCAGATCGACCAGGCGCAACACAACTCGGGTTGTCCCCAGGTCAATCGCCAGCCCAGCACATAATTGCGTATCCCTTGCATCTTGGATATCGGTCAGCACCCACTGGTGTTTTTCTTTAAAAAGGACACAGCGGATGTTGAAGTCATGGTCTCGCAAGATTTTAGGTAAGGTTTTTAAAACAGACAGATCGATATCGACGGTGGCTATTTTCAGCTGGGATCTTAAAGCCTGCAACAGCCGTTCAGCATCGGCGGTGTTATTTTTTAGACTCGGTTTATCTAGTTGAACAATTTGAATCCAGGGGGTGGCTTTTTCATTCATGTTTTCTTTTAAATCATTTTTTCCAGCTCTGCCACAATGCAGTTCATGGTCTCTCCAGCGGGCCCTTTGATGATATAGTCACTAATTTCCCCGGTTAATGGGGTGCTTTCCGGATTGATTTCGATCACGGTTGCGCCGGTCTCCTTGGCGAGTACCGGCATCATAGCGGCCGGGTGCACCATGGCCGAGGTGCCGATCACCAACATAATGTCACAATCTGTTGCCACCTGCCGCGAGCGCCAGAGGGCTTCATGGGGTATCATTTCGCCAAAAAAAACCGCATTGGGCCGCAAAATGCCCCCGCAGTGACAGCGCGGCGGTATGTCACTGACGTTCACACGACGGGTTTCAATATGCGTACTGCAGTCCATACACCGCTGCCAGGCAAAGGTCCCATGAAATTCGATCACGTCTGTGTTGCCGGCCATTTGATGCAGCCCGTCGATATTCTGTGTGATGACCGTTTGCAATTTCCCCAGCGCCTCCAGTCGTGCCAGGCCTTTGTGGCAGTCATTGGGCTGTGCTTGGTCAACCACGTCTTTCATGCCTTTGACTAAAAGCTTCCAGACTTTGGCCGGATCCTGCATGAAAGCGTCAATGTGGGCGACTTCCATGGGATCCATTTTTTCCCACAGCCCGCCCTTTCCCCTAAAGGGTGGAATACCGCTCTCTATTGAGGCACCCGCTCCGGTCAAGGCGGCCGCCATGTTGGCCTGAGCCAGATCCGCCGCCGCTTTTTTTATCAAATCATCCAATTTGCTCTCTTTTTCTATTTAATATTAAAATAGAGCCGCTCAAAATTTGAAGGTCACTTTTACAGGTCGGCCGGTTGAGCCGGTTGAGCCAGTTGAGCCCGTTGAGCGCGTTAAGAAAGGAATTATGTTTGATTATCTTTCTTTGCTGGCAACGGGCTAACGGGCAACGGGCTCAACCCATTAACCAATTGTTACAAATTAAAAGTCATATCGGTGGCCACACCGACACACTCGATTTGCAGGCCGCGTTCATCGATGTGCTGCTGGCAGGTGCTGACCATCCTATCCATCTGGTCATCGGTGCGTTCCTGGTTTATGTGGAACAATCCCAATTTTTTTACGTCTGCCTGTTGGGCCAATTTAAGCACCTCGGTATATTCCGAATGGCCCCATTCAATAAAAGTCTGATATTCTTCAGGCGTGTATTCACTGTCGTGAATTAAAAGTTCGGCACCGGCAGCAAATTCCACATAGTCCCTGAACGGCTGCCCACCGGCATGACGATAACCCAGTTCATTGTCTGTCAGAAAAACAAAGGTTTTGTCGTCTTCAATAAATTTATACCCGCTACCACCGTTCGGGTGGCTGATGGGTATGGGGGTAACGGATACCGAACCGATTGTAAATTCCTGAGGGCAGGCCTTTTCATAAGTCATCTTTGCTTTGACGTCAGCGTACTTAACCGGGAAATTGGGCGGTGCCATGACCGTTGATAAAATGGTTTCCACAAACTGGCTGTGATACGGACAGCCGTGCATCAAAAGATGGGCATTTTTAGCGTAAAGTGGTTTGAAGAACGGAAATCCCATCAGATGGTCCCAATGGGCATGGGTGAAAAGAAAGTTGATATCGAGTGCCTTCTCTTTAACAAGTTTGTTTCCGAATCTGCGAATTCCAGTACCCGCATCAACCGCAATGATATCGCCACTTTTGGTTCGAATCTCCAAACTGGTGGTATCACCACCGTATTTAAGATATGATTTGCCCGAAACCGGAATAGAGCCCCGCGATCCCCAGCATGTGATTTGCATCTTGGACCTTTCAAAAAGATTTCAATTCCCTTAAAATGCAATATGACTCTTTTTGTTAAAGCATCTTTCACCACGAAGGGCACGAAGAACACGAAGAATGAAATCTTTTTATTGGTTTTAAAACTTCGTGTCCTTCGTGGTAAATAACGAGTTCTTTACATCCCAGTGTTTGGTTTACCGTTATTACTTTGTTATCCTGCCCTTAATGGTCAAATTCACCGTAAAATGTATGCCAGATTCCTTCATGAGTCCAGCTTTTTAATATTTTAGCCGGCAAGCGCTCTATTTCAATTTTTACCTGTTTGGCTTCGCTGCGCATGAGTCCGGAAAGGATAAAGCATTTTTTAGTTCTGAAACCCTCCGATTGGATCAGCTTTCGCATGACCGCGTAATGGACATTGGCCATCAGCAGGTCTGCTGGGCAATCAATAAAGTCTTCAGCATATCCCTGTACGACTGCCACCTGTTTGGAAAGGCCGTTAAGGCGGACGTTTCTTGCTGCTGTGGTCGCCGCCAGCAAATTGAGGTCAACCGCAAGATTTAATGGGCAGTCCAGACGCGCGGCAGCCAAGGCCAATATACCGCTGCCGGTACCAAGGTCCAGGACGCTCCCGGGTGGGTGACGCCGGCATGCCAGCTGGAGGGCATCAAGGCAATCACGGGTAGTGGGATGGGTGCCGGTGCCGAAGACCAGCCCGGGATCTAAAACCAATGCATGCTTATCCGGGCAGCTTTGATCGCGATCTTCCCATGGGGCGATAATCTGAAAGGGGCCGTGATCAAAAGAAGTGAATTCCGCTCCCTGCCATTGCGCATAGGGCATGTGATAACTGTCGATCAAGCGGAGCTGTGGCTGGGACTGTAAAAGAAGCTGAATATCCTCAAAAGCAGGCTGAGAAAAGAAAAGAAACGAAAAATTATATTCTTCCCAGTTGCCTATAAAACTACTTTTCTGTATTTTTTCCTGGGATGTTAACCGGCCGTTCAGGTGGTAAATATACAGTTCATCGTAGGGGCACGTGCCGGATTTTTCCTGAATAGTACGCGGGCTTTTTGCATTATTCATTTTTGGGCAACTGATCCAAATACCATTCCATGGGGTCAAGCAACGTAAAACCCAGGCCTGTTAGTTTCTCTTTGATGTGGGCAACATTTAGGGTTAGGAGATACGGAAAAACGGCGCGTTTATCTTTTTCCCAGTAGCGGGCCACCAAAACGCTGCCAAAGGAGATGTTTTCTTCAGTGATGGCATCGACGATTTTTTTCAATTGACCGACTTTTTCTTCCATCAGGATACACAGTAATGTACCCGGTTGGCCAATTCCGAGAACATTGATAAAAGCTCGCAGCAAATCTCTGACGGATATAATCCCGGTTAAGGTGCCGTCTTCTTTTACAACCGGCAATGCGCCCACGCGGGCATCCTGAATGACCAGCAGCGCATCCTGAATGGTGTAAGCAGGAGAGATAGTGATCGGGTCTTTGGTCATGATGTCTTTAATTTTCAACTCCGCAAAATTTTTCTTCTCCTCTTCACTTGGTGCGGACTTAAAAAATTTATAGGGCAGTGCGCTTCTGATATCTCGATCCGTAACGACACCAATGAGGCGGTTGCCGGATTCGGTAACCGGCAAATGGCGTATCTTATTTTCGGCCATCAATTCCTGTGCCTTAAAAATGCCATCATCGGGTTCAACCGTAATTACATTACGGGTCATAGAGTTGCTGACGAACATAATTATCTCTCCTTTTGTTACGGATATTTTGATAAGACTTAATAAGGTCAATTTACCACGAAAGCATAAGAAAAATTTCGTGCTTTCTATATTTCGCGTCTTCGTGGTAGAAAATTTTTACCTCTCAAAAGCGCATCATTTTAGGCGTCTAATAATACCTTTACATGATTGCGGGCCAATTCCGGCAGGCGCCTGATCGAATATCCGCCTTCGAGCACCGATATCAGCCGACCCTGGGCATGCTCGGCTGCCAGTTCAACGATCATTTTGATGATCCAGGTGAAGCCTTCGGTAGTCAGCTTGATGTCCGACATATTATCTTCGATATGGGCATCGAAGCCGGTTGAAACCAAAATAACCTGCGGCTTAAAATCCGCAAATGCAGGCACCAAATCCCTTTGCAATATTTGCTTGTATTCGTTATCCCCTTGGCCGGGCAGCATTGGTGAATTTTTGGTGTAGCCATGCCCGGCATCTTTGCCTGTTTCGAATTCACGACCGGTTCCGGGATAAGCAAAGGTTGGATGTTGATGAATGGAATAGTAAAATACAGTGGCGTCTCGTTCAAAGATGTGCTGGGTTCCATTTCCATGGTGGACGTCAAAGTCGACAATACCCACCCGTTGAATGTCCCATTGCTGCTGAATATAGCGGGCCGCTATGGCCACATTGTTAAAGTAGCAAAATCCCATGGCCTGGCTAACTTCAGCATGATGCCCGGGCGGTCGAACAGCGCAAAAAGCATTGTCCAGTTCGCCTTCCATAACCAGACGCGTGGCCTCCAATACCCCCCCTACTGCCAGTAATGAGACCTCATAAGTTGCCGAGCACATTTGATTGTCGGGGCTGTCAAAGATATTGCTGCCACTGCTGCAGGCTTTCTGCAAGCGCTTGATATATTGGGGGTCGTGCACAATTTCCACCCATTTCAAATCCGCCGGCACGGCTTTGATCAATAGGAGTTGCTCCAGCAGGCCCGCCTCCTGGATGCCCTTGTAAACGGCTGGCAACCGATCCGGTATCTCCGGATGGTAGTTTCCGGTCAGGTGTTGTTGGTATTTGTCATCATACAAAAAGCCGGTTTTATTGCTCATCGGTTTTCTACTCTATTTCATAAGTTAGATACACGTTATACGCTGTGCGCTCTGCCGGTTACGGCTTTTCAGGCAACAATTTTGTCGAAAATATCAAAAGCGGCTTTGACTGATATGCTATCTTCAGGCATTTCAATGGTCGGGCGGCCATTGAAATCAAAATCATAAATCAAATCATCCGCCGGAACGGTTCCGATCAGTTCAAGATTGGCCTTTTTGAGCTGGTCAATGACCGGTGCCGGCGGTGCTTCGCGTGCCTGGTTGATCACCACATAGCTTTTGCCAACGCCGATTTTCAAACAGCGGGCCAGTTCATCAATGCGCACCGCTGCCTGTAGCCCCCGTCTGGATGAATCGGATACGATCAAGAGAATATCCACGTCTTTGGTTGTCAACCGGCTGATATGCTCCATGCCGGCCTCATTGTCCATTACGATATAAGGATAATTGCCGGACAGGCGCTCAAGGTAATTGGTAAGCAACGTGTTGGCTGCGCAATAACAGCCGGCACCTTCGGGCTGACCCATTATTACCAGATCAAAACCGTCAGCTTCAACCACCGCTTCCTCAAGCCTCATTTCCATAAAGATGTCTTTGGTCATACCGCTGGGGACATCGCCTTTTTTCATGTCTTCCCGGGCGTTGCCTAACGTATTACCCAGTTTAAGGCCCAAAACTTCATTCAAGTTGGCATTGCAATCGGCATCCACCGCCAGAATCGGGGTTTTATTTTTTTTCAGCAAAAATTTTATGAGGAGACCAGCCATGGTGGTTTTTCCGGTTCCACCCTTGCCGGCAAGTGCAACTGAATATGCCATGTCAGTTCGTTTCCTTTCAATTCACATCAAATCTGTTTGTAACTTAGAATAACTAAGTCAGAAAAAGCTTCCCGTCAAGGGCCTTTTAAACTGCTTGAAAAGCGGCCAATCATGTGGTAACTCCAACTCTCGTTATCCGTATGTAAACCAACCGCAGCATTTTTTACATGGGGAGGATAAACATGGATTTTGAACTGACAAAATCACAAAAAGAGATACAGAAAGCAGCACGGGAATTCGCCCGGGGTGAATTTGACAAGGATCTGGCCCTGGAATTGGACCGGAAACACGAATTTCCCACAAAAATTTGGAAAAAAGCCTGTGATCTGGGTTTTGTGGGCGTCCATTTTCCTGAAGCCTATTCAGGACAGGACCTTGGCGTTCTCGAAAATATTATTATCGCCGATGAGTTTTGTACCCGGGATTCATCTATCGGTGCTGCAATTATTTTATCCAGTTTTGCATCCGAGTGCGTACTGCGTTTCGGCAGCGAGGAATTAAAACAAAAGTTTCTTCCACCGGTTGCCGAAGGGAAGATGCTGTCCGCTGGTGCCTTTACCGAGCCTGGCCACGGTTCCGATATTACATCACTGGATACGACCGCCGAGCGAGACGGTGATGAATGGGTGATTAACGGAACGAAAACCTTTATTACCAACGGCGGGATGGCCGGGTTTTATTCTGTCATGTGCCAGACCGACCCTGAATGTCAGCCATCCTACAGGGGTATTAGCCTGATTTTGGCAGAAGCCGAGCGTGAGGGAATAACCGCCACCGATGTGGGTGATAAGATGGGCATCCACATGATGGCCACCGCCGAGGTCAATTTTAAGGATGTGCGGGTACCGGCTTCCAATCTTATCGGAGAAGAGGGTAAAGGATTTTACCAGGTGCTTGAGTTTTTTGATGAGAGTCGTATTCTGGTGGCGGCCCAGGCACTGGGCACCGCCCAGGGCGCTTATGACCGCGCTCTGGCCTACGTGAAAGAACGCGAACAGTTTGGCCGCAAAATTGCGCAATTTCAGGTAACCCAGCACAAACTGGCCGACATGGCCACTAAAATTGATCTGGCCCGGCTGATCACTTACAAGGCTGCCTGGAACTTTGATCAGGGGCGCATTGACCCCAAATTGACATCAATGGCCAAGATGTACGCTGCCCGCACGGCGGTTGAAGTAGCGGATGAGGCCATCCAGTTGTTGGGCGGATACGGTTACATGACCGAGTATGAAGTGGAGCGTTTTTACCGGGATGCTAAAATCTGTGAAATTTATGAAGGCACCAAGGAGATACAAAAGAATACCATCGCTTCTGCAATCCTCGGCAAAATCAAGTAATTTCCTGTCTGGAAACGGCTATTTTTTCCAATCTCTGCGTTAGACTCAAATTTTGATCCGCGAAATACTACATGTATGTCTGTGGTCAAAATTTGAGTCTGCCTTGACCTTGAAAAAAATTTCTCGCTCCCAGACAGGAAATTAACTTTTCATTCTAAAGATCAAGGGATTCAGCAAAGCGCAAGTATAATTCCTCACGTCAATCGGCCTTTTGAACACCTTGATTTTCCTAAAGTGAGATGTGAAATCCCGCTGTGTGGCGGGAGCTTATCAAAAAAATCTCTCAATTATAGCCGGAAATTCACTTAATATTAAAAAGACTTCGATCTAACTCATACGGTCTATAATTCAATCCTACTTTTCATTTGAGTCTGCCTTGACCTTGAAAAAAATTTCTCGCTCCCAGACTGGAATTTAACTATATATTCATCCCTTCTTGAACAAGCCTCCCGATTTTTACATCGATTCCTACAATAAGCCCGTTTGCAAAGTAGATTATTTAATCAGATTTACCTGTAGTTAGGAAAAATGGCTGTGCCTGCTTAACAAGAGATAGTGCCTGATTTTACTTAACCGGCAAACGGGCTAACGGGTAACGGGCTCAACCATCATTGATAGTTGTATTTTAGCAATCCTGTTATATAATGGGTAATATCAGTCAAAGATCTTTTCGGTTATAGTGTATGTATTGTCATCTATCGAATCTTGTTAAAGAACAAGGGGGTTCGGAATGCTTGAAATGTTGAAAAAAACCTATCTGGCGGGAGCCGATCTGGCGCATAAAACCTGGGATGAAGTGGAAGTGCTTTCCAAAGAACTCATCAAAAAGGCCAAGATGTCTGAAAATGAGGGATCCAAATTTTTAAAGGACATGAAAAAGCGTTATGACGATACCCAGAAGAAGACGGGTACATATGTAGAAAAAGTCGTCAAGGATATCTTGAAAAAAATGGATATCGCCACAGCCGCTGACATTAAGGCCTTGAAAAAAGAAATCCGGCAGCTCAAAAAAGCAACCGCAACGACTGCTACGAAAAAATCTGTCCGTAAAACAGCCGCAAAGAAGCGCACCACAGCGGCTGCCAAAAGACGCACCACGGCAGCTGCCAAGAAGCGCAAGACAACTGCTACCAAAAAGCGAACCACGACGGCAGCCAAAAAAACAACCGGCCGGGCAAAACCGAAAACGCGCTCCCGCACCACAAAAACCAAAAAATAATCTGCGGCCAGCGGCGATAAAAAGCACCTTGACCGGTCGGAAGCGAGAAGACGCTCGTTTTAAAGGATTCAGATGTTGAGTATCAGAAAAATAGGTGTCATCGGACGGACTTACCGACATTTGAATCGTTATCGGCAAATTCTGGCAATACTGTTTAAGTACGGATTTGGGGATTTGCTAGAAAGGCTCAGTATTGATCAATACATTGGCGCTGGTCTGCAGGCCATTTCCAGAAAACGGTCTGAGCGGGTTGAGAAACTGACCCGACCCCAGCGGTTGAGAATGGCATTTGAAGAACTGGGTCCGACCTATATTAAACTCGGACAGATTCTTTCCACGCGCCCGGATCTTGTACCGGTCGATATTCTTGAAGAACTGGCCCGGCTCCAGGATGAGGTGCCGCCTTTTCCATTTGAAGATGTCAAAGCGGTTATTGAATCTGAATTTGGTGTACCCGCCGAAGAATTATTCGATCAACTGGACAATCAGCCACTCGCCTCGGCTTCCATCGGTCAGGTGCATAAAGCCCGTACAAAAGACGGTGAACCCATTGCCGTTAAATTTCAGCGACCCGACATTCAGAAGATCATAGAGGTCGATCTTGAAATTATGCTTCATCTGGCCACGCTTGCCGAACGTCACATAAAAGAGTTCGAAATCCATCGACCGGTTAAAATTGTCGAAGAATTTGCCCGCACGCTTGAAAAGGAAATTGACTATCGCAATGAAGCCACCAATATGGAGCGCATTGCCCGCCGATTCTTGAATCTTCCCCATATTTACATACCAGCCGTATTCAGAGAATTCACCACCTCTCGAGTCCTGACAACCGAATTGATCGAAGGCATTAAAATTTCCAAACTCGAATCAATTGTAGAAGCCGGTCTGGATCAAAAAGTCATTGCGGACCGCATTGTGGGATTGGTGCTTAAGCAAGCCTTCGAGCATGGTTTTTTTCATGCCGATCCCCATCCCGGAAATATTTTTGTCCTGACGGACAACGTTATCTGTCTGGTGGACTACGGCATGATGGGGCTTGTGGATCGCACCACACGCGAAGCGTTTGTTGATTTGCTGGACAGCGTGGTTCATCAGCAGGAGGTCAAAACAACCCAGGTGCTGCTGAATCTAACCGATTGGGATGAAGAGCCGGACATCCGTGCGCTTGAAAGAGAAGTCGCTGATTTTATGGGTCGACATTTCTACAAGCCGCTAAAGGATATGGAAATTGGAAAACTGCTGCAGGATTTACTCCACCTAACCATGCGGTTTCGGCTGCGGCTTCCGCCAGATATTTTCCTAATGATTAAAGCCTTGAGTTCTGTCGAAGGAGTTGGCCGCGCCTTGGATCCGAATTTTGATCTGATCGCGCATGCACGCCCATTTATCCAGCAGGTTAAACTCGAACGCTTCGGTCCCAAACGGATTTCCGCTGACGTTTATGATATGATGTCGCGGTTGCTCCAGTTTTTGCAGCAGTTTCCAAAGGATTTAATGGATTTGACCGGCATGATCCGACAGCAAAGACTGAGCCTTCGATTAGAACACAAAGGGCTTGAGTCTATGTTAGCCACACAGGATCAGACCAGTAACCGCATGTCTTTTGCCATTATCATCGCAGCTCTGATCATCGGATCGGCGCTGATTGTCATTTCTGAAATTCCACCGCTTGTCTACGGCATTTCATTGATCGGCATTATCGGCTATCTGGTCGCTGCTGTTATGGGGATCTGGTTGCTGGTGGCAATTCTCAGAAAAGGAAGGCTGTGACTTCTGCGGCCTAACAAAATTTGGCGCCTATCCCAAATAAGCGGGTCGGACGATGCCGGTCCAATAATGTGCGCCTGATGACTTTTGCTATATGACCATTCGTGTTGCTGCTAAAAGGCAGGCCGTTGGATTTAATCAGAATTTTGCGGCCTGGCCGATGGGCATAAGTGGATTCATAATACAGACCGCTTTTGCTGTAGTTATGCAGGGTGCCCGCATAGTGAAATCCCGTGCGTCTGTCTTCAAGCGTAATCGGAGCTTTACAATTGATGCGCCTGCTTCTTTTTTGTAGGGCACGCCCGGCCATCTGATACCCACCTCTTCTGCTTTCGTGTTTGAATAAATTTTATCCTAAAAGGTAAGACTATTCGAACTCAAGTCAAAGACTAAATTTTTTATATCGGAACATTTTGCCGGATTTTTATACGCATGCGGCGACAAAAGCCGCAAAACGTTGCAACCAGGAATCGGCATTGACAAAAATGTGCGACCGGCATTTTGGGTGTCACATAAACAGCAGCAGACTTAAGGCCATGACAGCCATTCCCAGGATGAGGCCGTAAATAGAAAGATGATGTTCGCCGTATTTTTGGGCGGAAGGCAGTAATTCATCCAGGGAAATAAATACCATAATACCGGCGACACCTGCAAACAGAATGCCGAAGACCACATCGCTGAAGAAATTAAGCAGAATAAAATATCCGATGAGCGCACCGACGGGCTCGGCAACTCCGGAAAGAAACGAATAGTAAAAGGCCTTCTTTTTGCTTCCGGTAGCGTAATAAATCGGAACGGAGACTGAAATACCCTCCGGGATGTTATGGATTGCGATGGCCACCGCGATGGACAAACCGAGGGCCGGATCAGACAGGGCAGCTGCAAATGTAGCCAGACCTTCGGGGAAGTTATGGATGGCAATGGCCAGGGCGGTAAACATCCCCATGCGTAAAAGCTTTCGGTTTTTGTCATTGACTTGTTCAGGACCCATTTCCTCGACACCTCTGATCTCATGAGGATTTTCAAAGGACGGCACCAGCTTATCGATAATGCCGATCAGAAGAATCCCGCCAAAAAATGCAGCCACCGTTATCCAGGTGGCTTTGGCAAGGTCGAACTGTTCGGCCAATGCATCCCTGGCCTTGATGAAGATTTCAACAAAGGAAACATATATCATCACACCGGCTGAAAAACCCAGCGCTAGGGACAGAAATTTGGTATTGGTGCGTCTGGCAAAAAATGCCAGGGCGCTTCCGATGCCGGTGGCCAGGCCGGCAAACAGTGTGAGACCAAAAGCAATCAATACATTTTCTTCAAACATGCAGATTCTCCTGGATTGCTTTGAAATGACAGGAAAATGCGGACTGGAATCATTTTGACTTTTTATGGTGGTTGAAGTTTATCAGTATACCAAATTTTACTATGCAGGCAAGCGTACTTTTAACGGTCTGCCAGAAAATAACATGCCCGCCTGGCAACTTGAGCGAAGGCAATCACTGAAAGAGATCGACTTCGATAAGGACGATATTATAAACTATTTCTCGGACACGATGCTAATAGCGAATGGCTTTGATGATAAATAGGAAACCAACGATAATCATCAAAACAGCCCCGATTTTATAGATAACGGTCCTTGATTTGAGCCAGCCCATGTCGGCCAGCTTGGCTACCAGAAACAGTGCGGGAACCGTTCCGACGCCAAATGCGGCCATCAGCCCCATGCCGGTCAGGACACCCTGGTGGGTCGAACCGGCATCCATGCCGGCGCGAGCGGCGCCAAGCAGCACCGTATATACCGGGCCGCAAGGCAGTAGCCCGAGCAACAGCCCCAGCGGCAAATACACCAGGGTGGATTGTTTGTTGGTCAATTTGCCGAATCCCTTTGAAATCAAGCCGCCCGGTCTGGAATGATCTCCAAAGAGCTTACCCAGTGGAACCCATCCGGCCATGGCCAGCCCCAGGATCATAATCAAAGCGCCGGTAAAAATCATCACAATTTTTTGAATCGTGTCGATGTTGGCGGTGATCATGGTCAGGGATCCGGCGGCGGCCACCACACCCCCCAGGATGGCATAGGTCGTAATTCTGCCGAGATGATACAGCAACTGGGGAACATAAATACTTTTTTCTTTGAGATTGAGGCTAAAGCTGACCACAATCGGTCCGCACATGCCGATACAATGGCCGAAACCGATGGTAAATCCGGTGGAAAGGTACAGTAGAAATAGCGTTTCAGTAGATAACATCGAAGATAAATTCGGTTTGGCCTTCATCGGGGATGGTGACCGTTGCCTGCCAGGTTCGGCGGCCGCTGGGGCACTTGACGATGACGCCCTGGCCTTCATAGGAATTGCCCCCGGCGGATTTAAGCTGCACCCGGTTAGGGCCCATATTCATGCCCGGCATTCCCAAATCAATGTAAAGGGCTTGGGTCGATGTTAACTGCTTTCCCGACAGGGTAACCTTAAAAGACAGGTCTTTCAGGGCCTTTACCGGCCTTGGAGTGACCTCGAGGGTTACGGTATTTCCTGAAAGAGACTGGGTGCAGGGGCCGGCATGCAGATCGCAGTTGATCATTTCCTGATATTTGTCGCCGGCTGAAACGCATACCGGGACCGCGAGTAAAAAAGCGATCGAAAATACAAAGGGAAACTTAATGATAAGAAGCTTCATTTTTACTGCCATAGCCTTTCTTAAATGTTCCCTCAAAAGAAACTGCGAACACGCCAATAGATCATTTTTAAAGTAAGGTATAACCAGGTCCTTCTCCTCCTTCCGGGCACGTCCAGGTGATATTTTCATAGGGATCCTTAATATCACACGTTTTACAGTGCAGGCAATTGGACGGATTGAGTTTCAGGCGTTTATCGCCGGTTTTGTCATCGGTCTCAATCTCGTAGACATCCCCCGGGCAAAACCGGGTGCAGGGGCTGCGGTATTCGGGATAACAGGTGTTGATACACAGATCGGTGTCGTGCACGATGATATGGGACGGCTGGTCTTCACGGTGTTTGGTCTTAGACAAATAGACACTGGTAAGTTTATCCACATAAAGCTTGCCATCGTATATTTTTGGATCGACCGACGACTTGACCTCAACCTGCTCGCCATTGAGCGGCTTGAGCGATTTATAATCTTCCTCCAAGGTCATATTATCCACAAAACCCCGTCCGCCGGTAACATATTGAGCGCCCAGATGGATGAATTTCATGGGGTTGGTTTTTGAAAGCGCCTGGTAGAAATTGCGGCCTTCATACAATTGATCTTTAATATAGCTGTTTTCAAATAAGTCGCTATAGGCTTGAAGCGCCTGCTCATCAAAGCTTTCCTTTTCCATTGCTGCCATGATGGCCTCTGCGGCGAGCATGCCGGATTTCATGGAAACATGGATACCTTTTAGCCCGGGCATATACTGAATGCCGGCGCTGGCGCCGATAAAAAGGCCGCCGCCAACCGCCAGTTTGGGCAATGTATAATATCCACCGGTGGCCACGGCTCTGGCACCGGCTTCGACGACCTTGCCGCCCTTAATGAGATTGGCTACAAACGGGTGGTTTTTAAATTTGATAAACGTATCATACAGATCCAGCAGGGGATCCTCATAGCAAAGTCCGGTTAAAAACCCCAGGGTCAGGCGATTGTCGCTCATCTCGTATATAAAGGCGCCGCCGGGTATATACAGTCCGATAGGATAGCCCATTAAATGGATATCATTGCCTTTGCTGGTTTTAAAATAATTGGATTCCTCGGGTAGCTCTATGACCTCTTCGATGCCGGTCTCAAATACTTGGGGCATTTTGCCTTCCATAAGACCTAATTTTTTATCGATTTCTTTGAATAAACTGCCACGGGCGCCTTCTCCAAATACGGTGACTTTGGCTTTTAGATCGATGCCAGGCTCGAAATTGGCTTTGGGTTCCCCATCAGGTCCAATGCCCTGATCGCCGGTGCGCACGCCCACAATGGTTTTGCCGTTGTCAGCGTAAAGGACCTCTTTGCCTGCAAATCCGGGAAATATATTGATCCCCATCTCTTCCGCGATTTGCCCCAGCCAGCGGGTAAATCGGGAAAGACTGATGATCAGGCTGCCCTTGTTGTGCATCGGTTTGGGTACAAACGGCATCCGTAAGGCTGAGGTTTCGGTTAAATAATAAAATTCATCCCCCCGCACCGTGGCCTCCACGGGGCACCCTTTTTCTGCGTAATCCGGCATAAGCTCATTCAGCGCGATCGGGTCCATGACCGCACCGCTCAGGGCATGCGACCCGATTTCGGCGCCTTTTTCAATCAGCGCCACTTCCAGCTCCAGGTTTTTTTCCTTGGCCAGTTGCATCAGTTTAATCGCACCTGCCAGGCTGGCCGGTCCACCACCGACAAACAGTACATCAAAATCAATACTTTCACGCTCTACAGTCATAATTGCTACTCCTATATTTTTGAGATAGCTTCTGATTTATAATTCATTTTTTAAATCGGTGTTACCAAAAATGTGAAGGATGATGTTTAGCATACTCCGATGCCTTTGTAAATTGTGTCGTGCAGATTTTAGCCCTGTTTCTGTTTTGCTTAGGTTCAATTGTTGCGCAGGTGTATTATGTTATAATGGATCTTAATTTATTTGAGTACCTTATTTGCCATGTTTTCTTTCCGGAATTCCGAATTTTATTGAACCCTGATGGTTTTATTTGCTAAGCTGCGCTTTGTCGGATACGTAAATTCACTTCTAACCCGTTTCAGTAATAATGCCATGGATATATATCTTCACAATTCACTGACGCGCAAAAAGCAGGAATTCAAACCGATCAAACCGGGTACGGTAGGGCTGTATACCTGCGGGCCGACCGTCTACGATTATGCCCATATCGGCAACCTGCGGACCTATATATTCGAAGACATATTAAAGCGGGTACTGATTTACAACGGGTATGCGGTCAAACATGTCATGAACATCACCGATGTAGGCCATTTAACTGGTGATCGCGATATGGGTGAAGATAAAATGGAAGCAGGCGCTGCCCGGGAGGGCAAAAGTGCCTGGGATATCGCCGAATTTTACACGCGCTCCTTTAAACAAGATATTGAGCATCTTAATATACTGGCACCGGACATCTGGGTAAAGGCCACCGACACGATCCCGGAACAGATCGCCTTGGTGGGGACTCTGGAACAAAAAGGGTATACTTATCGGACCACTGACGGCATCTATTTTGATACGTCCAAATTCAAGGATTACACCAAGCTCTCCCATCAGGACCTTGAGGCGCTCAAGGAAGGCGCCCGGGTGGAACGCAACCCGGAAAAACGCAATGCCACGGATTTTGCGCTCTGGAAATTTTCCCCTCAGGGCTCAAAACGACAGATGGAATGGGATTCTCCCTGGGGTGTGGGTTTTCCAGGCTGGCACCTGGAGTGTTCGGCTATGAGCATGAAGTTTCTGGGTGAGCAGCTGGACATTCATTGCGGCGGCACCGATCATATCGACGTTCACCATACCAATGAAATTGCGCAATCCGAAGCGGCGACGGACAAACCCTTTTTCAATTTCTGGATGCACGGGGCCTTTCTGATCATCCAGGGTGGAAAAAAAATGGCCAAAAGCGAGGGAAATTTCCTGACGCTCGAAAATGCATTACTCAAAAATGATATCAACCCCTTAGTTTACCGTTTTGCATCCTTTTTAACGCATTACCGCAAACCCATGGAGTACAGCGATGAGGGCATTCAAGCCGCCCGAAACGGTTTGCTGCATCTGCAAAACCAGGTGCGCCAGATTATGGCTGCCGGCATTGAAGCCCGATCATCCGCTAGCGATGAGTTTCAGAACAAATTTAACGAAACCATCAACGATGATTTAAATATGCCCCGGGCTATGGCGGTCATCCAGGAGATGCTCAAGAGTAAGATCAGCGATGCCCAGAAGTACAGTACCATTTTGGATTTCGATCGAGTGCTCGGCTTGCGTTTGGATCAACTCGATCAAAAGCAGGCTCTGCCTGAAGCCGTCCAAAAATTGGTTACTGCCCGGCAGCAGGCCCGGCAAAATAAAGATTTTGCAACCTCCGATCAACTGCGCGCCGAAATCGAGGCCCTGGGCTATCAAGTCCAGGACACCCCTGACGGTATGAACGTCATCAAAAAATAATCCCTTTCTCCCCCCATAACCAAAAGGCAGAGCCATTCAACGGCACTGCCTTTTGGAATATTGTAGAAATGGTATTAAAGCTTTAGATTTTGTTCAAGGGTCTCCGCAGGATGCGGGATTTCACATCTTGATCTTATACATCAATGTGTTCCCACGGCGCGAATTATTCGAAGAAAAAGAGACTTAAATGGGTATTAGAGGTTTTGGATTTTGTTCGATGACAAGGCATATTGCGGTTTGAAAACGGAGCGTACACGAAGTGCGCGAGTATTTTAAACCGCAATATAACGCAGTCAGCGGGCAAAAGATGAAGCCTCTAATACCCATTTTAGCCGCATTTATTGAACCCACAGAAATGGCAGAGAATACACCCTTCCTCAAAGCTGACCGTCTGGCCGCATTCGGGGCATTTTTCGCCCATAAGGCTATGCTCGGTTTTATGACTGCGAACGGCTTTCCCGGAAAGGTATCTATTCTCCAACACCCGCGCAATGGCATCGGGGATGGACAGCACCAGTCCGCCATTTTGAAAGATCGGATGCTCACCGCCGATCCCTTTTAACTGGTCAACGATGTCATTGACTTTAACGCCTGATCTTAAGGCCAATGACGCCAGGCGGCCAATGGCCTCGGTCTTGGCGGTGGTCGAGCGGCCAGATTTGCCGATGGTGGCAAATACTTCGAAAGGCTGTCCGTCATATTCGGTAACGGTTACATAAAGATGGCCGTAACCGGTTTTCATCTTAGTGGTGAAGCCTTCGAGCGTATCCGGTCGTTCTTTGACGGCCGTCATGAATTTATTGCCAAGCTTTTCTTTGCGTGAAAAAGATAACACCTGGTTTTCTTTGCTGCCGTCTCGATAAATGGTTACCCCTTTACAACCCAGTTCATAGGCCAGGTTGTAGACCTTCATAACGTCATCTTCAGTGGCATCGTGGGGTAGATTAACGGTTTTAGATACTGCATTATCGGTATATTTTTGAAACGCAGCTTGCATGCGAATATGCCACTCCGGTGATATGTCGTGGGCGGTGACAAAGATCCGACGGACTTCTTTCGGTATCTGTTTGATTTTTTTGATACTGCCTCTTTTGGCAATTTCATCCATCAATTCGCGGCTGTAGAAACGTTGTTCATTGGCCACTTCTTCAAAATACGGATTGACTTCGAGCAGTTTGTCATTGTCCATCACGTTACGCACAAAGCTCAGGGCAAACAAGGGCTCTATGCCGCTGGAGCAGCCGGCAATAATGCTCAGCGTGCCTGTGGGAGCGATGGTCGTACAGGTCGCATTGCGCAGTTTGAATCCCTGATCTTTGTAAGTGCTATTCTCCCAGTTGGGAAAAACCCCGCGCTCCTCTGCCAAATTCTGGGAAGCTTCGTAAGCGTTTTCCTGAATGAAGCGCATAACCGTTTCGGCTGTTTCCAGAGCTTCTTCAGAATTATAGGGAATTTTGAGCTGATAAAGCATGTCGGCGAATCCCATAACCCCCAGTCCAATTTTGCGATTGCCGTGAACCATTTCATCGATTTCCGGCAACGGATATTTGGACATATCGATGGTGTTGTCTAAAAATCGCACGCTCCAGCCGATCACCTCTTTTAATCCCTCGAAATCGATTGTCGGTCCATCACCATTTTCGAGCACGAATTTGGCCAGGTTAATCGATCCCAGGTTGCAGGCCTCCATAGGCAGCAACGGCTGTTCGCCGCAGGGATTGGTGCTTTCGATTTCACCGAGTTTTGGGGTCGGATTATCGCGGTTGATACGATCCAAAAATATGATTCCCGGATCTCCGTTTTTCCAGGCCTGTTTGATCAAGGTTTGATAGACTTCAGCTGCGTTGAGTCGGTTAACGGCTTTCTGATCGCGGGGATCAATCAGGTCGTAATCTTCCTGTTTGTCGATGGCTTCCATGAAATTATCGGTAACCCCAACGGAGATATTGAAATTATTAAGCTCGCTGTTGTCTTCCTTGCTGAAAATGAATTCCATGATATCGGGATGGTCCACCCGCAAAATGGCCATATTGGCGCCCCGGCGGGTGCCGCCCTGTTTGACCTGCTCGGTGGCGGTGTTAAAAATCTTCATAAAGGAAACCGGACCCGACGCCACACCACCGGTGGTGCCGACCACGCTGTTTTTGGGTCGCAGCCGTGAAAATGCGAAGCCGGTACCGCCGCCGGATTTATGAATCAGGGCGGCATGATGAAGGGCCCCGAAAATGCCTTCCATGCTGTCTTCCACCGGAAGGACAAAACAGGCCGCCAGCTGCCCCAGGCGGCGCCCGGCATTCATCAGCGTCGGAGAATTGGGCAGAAATTGCGCCTCGGTCATCATGGCATAGAATGTTTCCTCCCACTTTTCGACCTGCTTGGCGGAGGGCTTGCCGTATTTTTTTTCGGCCTTGGCGATGTGTCTGGCAACCCGATGAAACATTTGCTCCGGGGTTTCGATCACCTTGCCTTTGCGGTTTTTTCTCAAATAACGTCTCTTTAAAACCCGCTTGGCGTTTTCAGAGATGTTCAGCCGGTTTTTAATAAAAATCGATTTATCCAGGCGAATGGGTGATGGTTTGGTCAGCCCGAATTCCATTAGCTTGGCTTCAATCATTTTTTCGATAAACGAAACCGGGATGGTGCTGATTTCCAGATTGGAAATTTCTTTGCGCAGGGACCGACTGATACCCATGGCCTGATCGCTGTCAATCGGGTTTTCGCGGATGAGAATATCACTAAACAGCTGATCATCCCAAGTGTAGGTGCCCAGATCAAAGCTGCCTTCGTTGGTCACTAAGAATTTGCCTTTCTGCCCCATTACGCTGCTCCTGGTTCAAAAATATGATGTTTGATTGGGTAAGATTTGTATCTAAAAATAAAAAGCCCTTCGCTATCTGAAAGATAGCTATCTTATCCTGTATGGCTTTGTGGAGTATTATTCAACTGGAATGATGTCATTCGGCTAAATGGAAATGGTTTCGGTGCAATTAAATGGATGGTCATTACCCGTTTGGGTTTAAGCTCTGGACAGAGCTCAAGGTCAACCGGTTTTCCGAATTAGCCTTTCATCTAGTGCAGATACCATTTATCTCATACAATATGTAGTATGTCAAGGGAAATATAGGCACGGCCGTGCCGTTTGCTAGTCATTTGAAGCAGAGAAACCAAGCATTAAATCAGGGTGCCTCAAAAGCCATTGTCTTTTATTTTAAATACCTGCGATTGGCATACGAATACTGACAGATGGATCTATCAGAGCAAGAACACTAAAATAAATCTGATAGGGGGTGGCTTGATACGCGCACGCGATATGCGATGGCGTTAAAAAATCAGGCAGGGCCTTTTTGCCTGCTTAGGCCCTGCCTTTAATCTAAACCCCTGAATCGGATCGACTGAACAAACCTGTCGGGTCGGTTAAAAAACCATCAAGGACAAATCGCGGCGCTTACTGCCCCTGTTGCTTTTTCCACTCCTGATAGGACTTCCATTCCTTCCACTCCAGAAATTCCTTGTATTCAGCCGCACCTTGCGATGTTTTTTTCCATTCCTGAAACTCCCGGAATTCCTGCTGCTCCTTCTTCCATTCCTGAAATTCCTGGAATTCTCTGGCCGCTTCGGGGCTTACCTGCTTTTCAGTGGCCGACTCGCCTGACGCCAGCTGAGTTGACTCAGCTGGCTTGTCCGGGGTGCCTGATGCATTTTGATCAGCTTTTTCAGAAGCTTCCTTGGAGCCTTCTTCTGATTTATTTCCCCTAAATTGCGGGAAGGCCCCGCCGCGTTCGGAGTCATATACGACTAAAGCACCTTCTTCTCCGGTGAATACTCCGGGTCCTTCTTTCATTTCTCCCGCTGTCTGTTCGAACTCAGCGGGCTTACCCTTAGCACCACAGCTGATCAACATCGCCGCTGACAAAACGATCCCCAAAAATATCCACAGGGTTGAATTGTAGTTATGCATAAACACCTTTCTTGTTAGAACTTGACCCGGGTGCCGATCATGACGGCATGGATTGCTTCGGCGTTACCCGTGTCGGCAGGCCTTTGATCTTGGTCACGGTCCAGGTCGTGGTAGCGGTAAGCACCGTAAAGCTCTATGCTTTGCCAAGGCGTCCACACGGCAGCGGCACCGATGGATTGGGCTTCATCATCTTGTACATCCACATCTTCTGAGTAGGTGTAGTCAACTGAAAAAGCCCATTTGTCGAATTTCCAGCCCACTTTGCCGTAGGCGTTCCAGGGCTCAGCATCACCGGGCGTATCATACCGGTTCGCACCGGCAAATGTCAAATTGAATCCGGAGTCGTGCAGAAAAGAGATCGACCCGCTGTACTGTCTAAAGCTATCGCGCTGCGTATCGGCGGGCAGCCAGCTAGCGGCAGCGGCCAGTTTGCCGAAGCCCTCCCATTCGTAGGCAAAGCGTCCGGCAAAATCATAGGATTGGCCGTTCATGTAACTGGCTGAGAAAAAAACCGGACCGAACTTGGGTGTATCGTAGCGCACGCGGTCGCGGCGGCTGAATCCGTCAAAGTTGCTGAAGGCCCTTCCAATTGAAGTGTCTGTAGGATCAGCAGGGTCTCCAGTTTGGAGCTCATTATCATCATCGTCGCGAAAAATAAAACCACCGGCCATGTCCTCTATGGACGAGTAGGCAACCACCGTGGTGCCGGACAGGTCCACTTCGGAGGTACTGTTGGAGGCGGTATCACCCTGGCCTAGAGAAAGCTTTCCGAACTTGTTGTGCTGGAGGTACACGTCCATATGGCGCTCATTGAAATCCACATCGCCGGTGTCGCCGTTTTCGCCGATATCAATATCGGTATCGTTTGAGGCATTAGACTGCATCTCGTTTTCCCATTTGAACCCAACGGTCCAGACATCATTAAACGTATTGGATCCGGTAAAGCGAAAGCGAGTGGACGAATTGTCGTTGTCCACAAATTTCGTATCGTCGTCATTGCCGTTGTAACCCCAGAGGACGGCCCGGTTGAGCTGGCCTGAAATTTTAAAATCCAGCGCCTGGGCCGCAGGCAGAATTAACAGGATAGTCAGCGCGATTGTCAACGCAAAAATGCCTAATTGCGATAATTTCTTCATCTTGAACTCCTCCTTGAATTAATGTGTTCTATCATTTGCTGCTGGGATTAACCTCGTTTTACCGCTTTTAACCACCTCCTTTCCGGTACAAATCGTTCATAAAAAAAGCAGATCAAAACGGTCTTATGCGGCTCCATTTTGTCTGCCTTTAGATCATCGCCGAGCAAGCCCTTCTCTCATCTGCTTTATCAAATAAGCCCTTTTTGCTTAAATCAGTGCAAACTTTCGGGTCGGTAAGGCGAAAGATTCTACAAGATGTTGAAATAACTATAAATGATATTTCATTCCGCCTACCATAGGTGTCCAATGAAATCAAGCTGTTTCATTATATTTTGCAAACTGATAAACTGATTTTCGGTAAAAAAAACTGATAATGAGAACCATTTATGTAAGCGTCAAATGTTAGAGTGGCGTTAAAATCGTGTTTGAAAATGCCTGAGATGAAATGCGTTCTTGCGAACAGTAAGTGATTTTATTTGTCTAAAAATAGCACTTCGCGAGCCATGCCGTCAACATCATCAAGTGCACTGATTTTATGTGCGCATTTTTGGTTCCCCGGGCAAAACCAGCAGCAGCGCACAGATGTCAGTCTTTGATCGAGGCCCGTCCGATCACATCTTTGCCGAATTTTTGGCTGATCGAGTCCAGCGCCTTGTCGACTTTTTCCCAATTGTCGTTGGGTTTTTCTTGTTGATCAAACAGGCCCATTTGGGCCGATGCCGTTACGGCTGAAAATCCGGTGGTACCCACACCAATCAGCCGAATTTTCTGGGTGATCTTGAAATCATCGATGAGCTGTGCCGCGTGTTTGTATATCGTTTCAGATGATTGCGTGGGAACAGCAATCGTGGTCCGCCGGGTAACCATTTTAAAGTCCGCATTTTTAATTTTGATCACAATCGTTCTGGCGCGCACGCCTGCCTGTCTGAGCTGGCGGGCCACTTCTGCAGACTGACTTAAAAGGTAGCGTTTGAGCAGCTTAATGTCGCGCGTGTCGGCTGCCAGTGTGCGTTCGCTGCTGATGGATTTATGCGGCGCGTACGGCGTTACCGCTGAATCGTCGCTGCCCGCAGAAAGCGCGCGCAATCGCTTTCCAAATTTGCCCAAATGCTTCAGCAGAGATTGTTCCGGCAGCCGTTGCACATCTCCCAAGGTGCGGATACCCAACACCTCGAGTTGACGCACCATTTTTTTGCCAACGCCGGGGACCTTTTTGATGGGCAGCGATTCAATAAACTGGGGCACCTGTTCCGGCATGATCAGGATCAGGCCATCGGGCTTTTCCAGATCGGAGGCAATCTTGGCCAGAAACTTATTGGGTGCCACCCCGATCGAACAGGTCAGATGAACGCTCTCGTAAATTCGTCTTTTAATTTCCCGCGCGATTTCCTGGGGCTCGCCAAACAGGCGCTGGCAGCCGGTGATATCCATGTAGGCTTCATCGATGGATACCGGTTCCACCAGTGGTGAGAATTCTTTCAGCAGGGCCATGACCTTTTTAGATACTTCCTTATAGCGGCCCATGCGCGGTGGCACGAAAACGCCATGGGGACACTTCTGTTTGGCCTGGTAGATGGGCATGGCCGAGTGGACGCCGAAGCGCCGGGCCTCATAGCAGGCTGCTGATACGACACCGCGGTTGGAAGTCCCGCCGACAATGACGCATTTATGCTTCAGCCGGGGGTCATCCAGTTTCTCCACGGAGGCGTAAAACGCATCCATGTCGATGTGTAAAATCATTTGATTGTAGATTTCCGATTGCGGATTTCGGATTAATAAAGATATAGCGGTTTTTGTTATCCTATTGGAATATTTTCAATGTCATCCCACAACCAGCAGACGAACGCAAGTTTAAGCGAACGGCGGAAATATCTTGCAATTTATTACAAAATTGTATTATTTAAAATAAACATTTACAGAATCGTAAACATTTTTTTGTAAACAGAATAGATGGAGCAAAATGGACCTTATTACCACGAAAGCACGAAAAAAACGAAAACTCGGAAAATTAAAATTTCGTGCTTTTACCATTTCGTGTTTTCGTGGTTGGTTACCGCCATTTGTCAGGGCCATACAAAGCTCGCTTTAGGAAACGATCATGACAGCTCTGAAAACTATTGAAGAAGTCACCCTGCTGTATGAGATTACCACGGCACTGAACGAGCATCTGGAATTGAGAAAGTCGCTGTATAAAGTGCTGGACATTCTGTCCAACTCAATGAAGATGGTGCGCGGAACTATAACAATTTTAAACCCGCTGCGCAACGAGATTAACATTGAAGTGGCCCACGGTCTTGCGCAGAGCACCATGAACCGCGTAAAGTACAAACTTGGCGAGGGCGTCACCGGGAAAGTCATCGAGACCGGCAAGTCGGTCGCGATTCCTAAAATCAGTGAAGAACCGCAGTTTCTGGATCGCACCGCCAGTCGCAAAAAGAAACAGGACCGCGAGCATTCCTTTATTTGTGTTCCGATCAAAAAGGGCAAGCAGGTCATCGGCGCCCTGTCGGTCGACCGTCCCTATCAGAAGTCATACGCACTCAAAAGCGGCCAGAAGCTGCTCGCCGTTATTGCCACCATGATCGCCAGTCATGTGATCAAGCTGGAAACGATTCGCATGGAAAAGGAGCGGCTGCGCGAGGAAAACCGGCGGCTGCAAAATGTGCTCAAAGACAAATACAGTATCGGCAACATTGTGGGCAACAGCAACAAAATGCGGGAGGTCTTTCAGATGATCTCCCAGGTCTGCAAGAGCAATGCAACTGTTCTGATTCGAGGCGAAAGCGGAACCGGTAAAGAGCTGGTGGCCAACTCGATCCACTACAACAGCCATCGATCCAAATTGCCCTTTGTGAAAGTCAACTGTGCGGCCTTGCCGGTTAATCTGATTGAAAGCGAATTGTTTGGCCATGAGAAAGGTGCTTTTACCGGTGCCATCAAACAAAAAATCGGCAAATTTGAGCTGGCCCACAAGGGCACCATTTTTCTGGATGAAATCGGGTCTCTGGGGCTCGATGTGCAGGCCAATCTGCTGAGGATTCTTCAGGAAAAAGAATTTGAACGCGTCGGTGGGCATCAAACCTTGAAAACCGATGTTCGCATAATCGCCGCTACCAATAAAAACCTGGAAGACGCTGTTGAGGACGAAACCTTCAGGGGTGATTTATATTACCGCTTGAATGTGTTTCCGATTTATCTGCCGCCACTGCGCGAGCGCAAGACCGATATTTTACTGCTGGCAGACCATTTTTTGGAAAAATATGCCAATGAAAATCATAAAGATATAAAAAGGCTGTCGACACCGGCCATCGACATGCTCATGGAATATCACTGGCCGGGAAATGTCAGAGAGCTCGAAAACTGCATTGAGCGAGCGGTCCTGTTGTGTGAGGAGGGGGTTATTCACAGCTACCACCTACCGCCAACCCTGCAGACCGGCAAAGAATCGGGTACGGTGCCCGCACTGTCGCTGGAAGATGCCGTCGCCCGGCTGGAAAAAGAAATGATCATTGATGCCCTCAAAAATACACGGGGCAACATCACGTCAGCGGCTGAAATTCTGAACACCACCGTCAGAAAATTTGCCTACAAGGCACAAAAGTATGGCGTGGATTATAAATCCTATCGCTAAAATCGCCAGCGTAGCCATTATCTCTTGCCCGATAGCTGTGTTACCCCGATAAATCGGGATTACACATCCATTTTTACGAAGATTAAGGTGTGCATCAAACCGATTTAAAATGCTCGAATACTATCGTGTATGCTCCACTTTTAAATTGGTTTGCGCCTTGCTCTCGAACAAGATCTAACGGCTACGCCGGCGATTTACGGTAGGGCATTTAAGGTATTAATGGTGAGTCCACAAAAGTAGCTGACGAATCTGGCTATTGGGACACAGTTTTCTGAAAAGCATAAGGAACAAAAACAGCCCCGCCGGTAAAGGCGGGGCTGTATCTTAACCGGCAACGGGATAACCGGCCCACGGGCCAACTGAATTTTAAATATCAAAATACAGGAAAAACTCATGCGGATGCGGTCGCAGCTTGACATCGTTAATTTCATTTTCGGTCTTGTATTCAATCCACATGTCAATCGCATCCTGAGTGAAGACATCGCCCTTTAACAAAAATTCCTGATCGGCTTTCAAAGCTTCAATGGCCTCTTCCAATGAGCCGGGCGCGGACGGAATTTCTGCCAGTTCTTCAGGTGGAAGATTGTAAATATCTTTATCGAGCGGATCGCCTGGATCGATCTTGTTCTGGATGCCGTCAATGACCGCCATCAGCATGGCTGAAAATGCCAAATATCCGTTGCAGGAGGGATCCGGGGTTCTAAACTCGATGCGTTTGGCTTTGGGTGACGCCGAATACATCGGAATTCGGACTGCAGCGCTACGGTTACGGCTGGAGTAAGCCAGGTTGACGGGAGCCTCAAAACCCGGCACCAGGCGCTTGTATGAGTTGGTGGTCGGGTTGGTAAAGGCGGTCAACGCACGGCAGTGTTTCAGGATGCCGCCAATGCCGTAAAGCGCCTCCTGCGATACGCCGGCATATTTGTCGCCGGCAAATAGCGGCTGGTTGTCTTTCCAGATACTGATGTGCGTGTGCATTCCGGTGCCGTTATCCTCGAATAGCGGTTTGGGCATAAAGGTGACGGTATGATTATGGCGATAGGCCACATTTTTGAGCACATATTTAAACCACATGAGCTGATCTGACATCTGCAGCAGGGGCTTGAAGCGCATGTCGATTTCGGCCTGGCCGGCGGTGGCGACCTCATGATGCTGGGCTTCGATTTCGATGCCCAGGTTTTCCAGGGTGAGCAGCATCTCGGTGCGCAGGTCCTGAAATTTATCCATGGGCGGAACCGGAAAATAGCCTTCTTTGTGACGTGGTTTGTATCCCAGGTTGGGGCCTTCCTCCCGGCCGGTGTTCCAGTTACCCTCAACCGAATCGATTTCATAAAACGCCGCATAACGGGTGGATTCGAAGCGAATATCGTCGAAGATAAAAAATTCGGCTTCCGGGCCAAAATAAGCCACATCGCCGATACCGCTGCTTTTCAAATAAGCGTCGGCTTTTTGCGCAATGTTGCGCGGATCGCGGGTGTAGGCCTCCCGGGTGACCGGATCAACGATGTTGCAGATCAACACCAGGGTCGGGGCTTCATAAAATGGATCCATTTTGGCTGTCGTCGCATCAGGGACCACCAGCATGTCGCTGGCATGAATCGGCTGCCAGCCGCGGATACTGGAGCCGTCAAAGCCGAAACCATCTTCAAAGCTGGATTCCTCCAACTCACTGATCGGAACCGAAAAATGCTGCCACAATCCCGGAAAGTCCATAAAACGTAGATCGACGATTTTTGCGCCGTTTTCCTTTGCCATGTCCAATACATCTTTGGGTGTCATTAGATCATTCCTCCTTTAACCGATTGATATTAATAAATTAGGATTTCAATTCATTTTTTTAAATCATGATATTTTTTTGGGGTTAGAACCTATCTCAAAAATTATAGATTACGTCCAAGGGCGCGGCGCAAAACCGATTCGAAAACGGAGTATACACACGCTAGTATTCGAGTATTTCGAATCGGTTTTATGCACACCTTAATTTACATAAGAACAGATGTGTAATCCCGATTTATCGGGGAAACAAAGCCCTTGGGCGTTAGATGCATTTTTGAGATAGGTTCTAAAGGGCGTCCGTGCCCGTCTCGCCCGTCCTTACCCTCAATGCCTGTTCGACCGGCACGACAAAAATCTTGCCGTCTCCGATTTTACCGGTGTTGGCCGCATCCCGGATCGTTTCAACGACCTGGTCGGCAAGGTCGGCATCGGTCACGATCTCGATTTTGATCTTGGGGATAAAATCAACAGCGTATTCGGCACCGCGGTAGATTTCCTTATGGCCTTTCTGGCGCCCGTATCCTTTGACCTCGGAAACGGTCATTCCCTGGATGCCGATTTTATTCAGGGCCTCTTTGACGTCATCGAGTTTAAAGGGCTTGATGATCGCCTCGATTTTCTTCATGTTTAGACCTCCTTTATGCCTTTATAGGGGTTGTCAAAAAAATGTTCCGATTGCGGAACGTTTTTTTGCGACAACACTTATGCCGCCATCCTTTTTTCGGAACATTAAGATGACAAGCGGTATAAATGTGTCTTGCTTTTGCGTCCAGCGTTGCGGTTTAAAATGGTCTCTATTGTATTTCAAAGCCTCTTTCGCCGTGAATAGAGCTGTCGAGACCGGCCATTTCGGTTTCTTCGGTAACGCGCAGCCCGCCGGTTAATAGTTTGGTAATGTAGATCACAATCAGAGTTCCCACCGCCGTAAAGGCTGCAGTGGCAGAAATGGAAATTATCTGGATCCACAGTTGTTTCGGATTGCCGTAAAACAGGCCCTTGCCGGCTGCATTGACTGCCGGATTGGCAAACAACCCAGTGGCCAGCGCCCCCCACAGACCGCACATGCCGTGAACGCCGAAGGCATCCAGGGAATCATCATAGCCCAGTTTGTGTTTGACCTTGGCCACAAAGTAAAAGCCCAGCAGGCCGGCCACAAGCCCGATGATCAGAGAGGCCGGCAACGATACAAAGCCGGCGGCCGGCGTAATCGCCACCAGCCCGGCCACAATTCCCGATGCCAGGCCCAGCACGGTGGGCTTTTTGTCCGTCAGCCACTCAGCAAACATCCAGGCCAGAGCGCCCATGGCCGCCGAGGTGTTGGTCACCAGAAAAGCCGAACCGGCCACACCATCTGCGGCCAGCTGACTGCCGGCATTAAAGCCGAACCAGCCAAACCATAACAGGGCCGCCCCCAGTGCGGTGAAGGCAATACTAGACGGAAACATGGCTTCCTTGCCGTAACCGATACGTTTGCCGAGCACCAGGGCCAGCACAAGTCCGGCTACACCGGCATTGATGTGAACCACCGTGCCGCCGGCAAAATCCAAAGCGCCCATTTCTCCCATCCAGCCGCCGCCCCAGACCCAGTGAGCGATCGGGCAGTAAATAAAAGTGACCCACAATACCGTAAAAACGATCCAGGCTGAAAATTTCATGCGATCGACCGCGGAGCCCAGAACCAGGGCGACTGTGATACCGGCAAAGGTCATTTGAAAAAGCGCAAACACATAGGTGGGAATGGTACCCGAAAGACTGTCGACGCCGATTCCGGCTAAAAACAGATTTTGCAGTCCCCCGACAATACCGGCGTTGCTCGGCCCAAAGGCCATACTGTAGCCCCACATCATCCAGACAATGCTGGCCAGACAATACGCCACAAAGGTCATGGCGAAGGTATTGAGCAGGTTTTTATACCTGGACATGCCGCCGTAAAACAGGGCCAGACCCGCCGGGGTCATCATCATCACCAGGGCGGTTGAGACAATCATCCAGGCCGTGTCACCCGAATTTAGGCCTTCCGATGCAATTGCCGAAGAAACGGGAAACGCGAGCAAAATTGCTATTGTCAGCATACTTTTCGATTTCATCTTCTGGTGTCATCCTCCTTTTCAGCTTTATTCCGAATCCATCCGTAATTATCTGTTCACATCGGCAAATGTAAATTATCGATCATTGCGTCATCCAATCCGGTTGTGACGCTGGCAGCCTTTCCATAATGGCTGCTTTTATAGCGGTGACCTGTTCGGGTAGATCCACCTTTTGTCCGTTTATGTCTCTGACATAAAAGACATCCACGACCTGATCCGCTTTGGTCGCAATTTTGGCGACCCAGATATTCAGATCACAGCGATAAATCGCATCGGTAATGCTATACAGCAAGCCCAGAAAATCATAGGTAAACACTTCGATAATGGTAAAAAAACTGGAGCTGGTATTATCCAGCATGACGCGATGGGGCTTTGTATCCAGTCCGGCTTTCCCATTGCGATAATTTCGTACCTTTTTATTCAGCGCTGCGGTCAGGTCCAGCTCGCCGGACAATGCGGCGGTTAAGTCAGCAGCAGCCCGGCTCCACTTTTCATCTTCCAGAATCGGGTCCGGTGGTGGCTTGACCTTAAAAATATCCAGCGCGATCTGATTGCGCCAGGTGAAAACCTGAACGTCCAGGATATCGATGTTGTTTAAGGTAAAAACTCCGGCAATCTTGGACATCAGACCGGGACGATCTTTAGCGCAGATGGTTACGGAACGGGTATTGGCATCGGTTGCGTGCTCAATTTCCCATAAAAAATCAGATTGGCTGGCGGATAGTTCATGGTAGATCTTAATATGCTTTTTGATTTTATCAGCCGGCATGTATAAAAGATAGCGCGGCGACATGACCTCCAGCAGTGCATTGACCCTATCGGCGGCTTTGCGGTTGGGTTGCCAAGCACGGATTTCATCTTTTTTCTGTGAGACAACTTTTAGGGCTTCTGCAGTTGCCAGTTCTCCTTTTTCGAGCACATTCAAGACCTTGAGGAAAAAATCCCTTAACAGCGCTGCCGTCCAGTCATTCCAGGCTTTCGGGCCCGTCGCTATTGAATCGGCGACGGTCAACAAATACAACATTTTTAGCCGCTCAATGTCTTTTACCTTGCGCGCACAGGAAAGGGCTGTTTCCTCATCATAGATATCTCTGCGGGTGGCGGTCTTAATCAACAAAAGATGTTCCTGCACCAGGAACATGACCGTTTCAAGATCAGCCGGTTTCATCTTTTTTTCGCTGAGAATGGTCTCAACGACCTCCGCGCCTTTGGTAGAATGATCTTCTACCGACTCGCCTTTGCCGATATCATGCAGTAAAGCCGCCCAGAGTAATAGCTTCTTTTTCTTCAGATTGCGGTACAATTTCTCGCATAAGGGTTCCAGGCTGCTGTCTTTGGTGGTGCCGAACATTTTAACGGTTTGCACCGTGCGCAAAAGATGTTTGTCCACCGGATAAAGATGATATTCGTCATACTGGATGCGATTGCGCACCATGCGAATTGGGGGGATAAATTTTTCTAGAAAACCGGTGTTGAGCATTTCGTTGAGGACATTAAACTTGGGTGCCGGTGCCAGCAGAATGCGCTCGAATGAACGAAGGATCGGCTCTGATTCCCGATAGGTTTTGTTGACCAGATAAGAAAATTCTTTTACCAGCCGTTTGGCTTCCGCACTCAGGGGAATTTTCAGGTGCGCACTTTCCTCAAATATCTTTATCAAAAGCGCTGGTGATTTGATGATTTTTTCGGGGTTGACAAAATTAAGCATTCCCCATTCAATGACTTCCAGGCCGTTAATGTTGCTCTTTTTCGTTGATTTTCTTTTACGTTTTCTGGGTTTCTCATAGCCGAGTTCGTGCAAAAACATCAGGTGCTGTTGTTTTAAGATCTCCATCCGGCTGTGGAGGTCACCCATGAATTTTTCAACCGGCGCCTGTCCGTTATCTGTTTTGTAATTCAACGCCCGGGCCACCTTGACCTGATTTTCAAAATGTAGCTGGTCGCATTTGCGGCCGCAGATGTAATGGATGCGATTGCGCACATGCCAGACAAAGGAAACCGATCGGATTAAGTTCTGGAACTCTTCATGAGATAGTAACCCGAGATATTCAAGATCTCTGAATTGCTTGGCGTTAAACACGATGCGCGCTATCCACAGGATGGTGTGATAATCCCTTAAACCGCCCTGACCCTCCTTTAAATTAGGCTCCAGGAGATAGGCTGAATCACCGAACTGGACATGTCGCTGGCTATTGCGTTCAACCAACCAGTCGATAATAGGGCGGGATTTATGCTGTATGATTTTTGTGCGCAGCTCATCCACCAGATTCGCGTAAAGCATCGACCATCCGCAGACAAATCGGGCATCCAGCATCGGTGTCAGAATTTCATAATCCTTGCCGGCCAGCGCCAAACACTCCTTCAACGAGCGGGTGGCATAGCCGACATCCAGGCCAATGTCCCACAGCGGATAAATGATTTCCTGGACCAGATTTTCGGCTTCCTGGGGTACTTTCTTTTTAAACAAAAACAACAGGTCGACATCGGAATGGATGCATTGCTCCTCTCTGCCGTAGCCGCCCTGAGCAATAATGGCATACGGATTTTTGCGAATATCCATGCGCGGACCCACCATGCTGGTTTCAAATGCCTGACGAAAATAATCGTCCAATAACCGGGTGTGCTGCTTTAAAAAGTCGGGCTCTTTGCCCTTTAGAAGGCTCGCAATCAGCCCTTCGGTTTTTTGTTGCAATTGTTTGGCGGTTTTTTGGTGGATGGAGCTCATTATTCCCGTTTCTTGACATGGGTTAAATGGATCACTTCATTCTGAGCAACATGCATGCCATCAAGGCCTAATATTTTAAAATATAATTATTTCGAAATCTTAAAGTGTAAAAGCCGTCACTTGGCCGGTGTCGGATTGTTACAAATTTGGCATAAAACCAGAGAAAATGCTACAAAAATGTAACATTCATTTTTTAAATATTTGTCTATTGTCAGATGCTGCGGATTGATGATGGATCATGCGAGATGTGCCGTGCATGCAAAGCGACCGGCAGGTTCGATTGCGGTAGGCTGGTTAAAACAATTCTCAGATTGGCGACCATCAGGGAACGGCGACGGTGTCTAAATCATCACAGGCTTTATCCACGCCGCTACTGAACGGCTGATCGACATCCGGCTCGGAATTATAAAAATAACGAAAATAAGCATGAGTCGTTTGAATGCGAGTGGTTTGGCCCTGATTAATGCGGCCCTGCCAGAGGAGTGCACCCATGTTGCCGCTGCTGTCTACGTCAAACACCCTCAGATAGACATCGCCGTGGGCGGCCCTGAGGTAGCAGGCACCTTCTTCTGAAGCAACCTCGGATGTGGCCGCACAGCCGGCCAGCAGCATAGCCAAAAA
The DNA here is from genome assembly GCA_050122475.1 of Desulfobacterales bacterium. Taxonomy (GTDB): domain Bacteria; phylum Desulfobacterota; class Desulfobacteria; order Desulfobacterales; family JAHEIW01; genus JAHEIW01. Next base: position 35,052 of record JASFIV010000007.1, read on the forward strand.
TAAAAAGGTTAAATAAGCACTTATTCTGTTCATATCGTTCGCCTCCTGCCTTAAGGGACCAGAACGGTGTTCAGATTGTTGCACCAGCGATCAATTCCGCCGCTAAGCGATTGGTCTTCGTCAGGCTGATCATTGTAATCATAGCGAAAGCGGCCGTTGGGTGCCGTGATTTTTACAGACTCCCCCTGATTAAGTCGTCCCTGCCAGATCTGAGCACCTTGATTGCCGTCACGGTCCATATCATAAACGATAACAAAAACGTCTTTATTCGAAGCTTTCAGGTAACAGGAGCCCTCATCAGCGGCTGCATTCTGACCGGCGAAAATAGCGGCTAAAATCAGCGCAAAAAGAGCAATGGACAATCGTGAATATAATTTTCTCATCTTTATTCCTTTCTGAGTACCGCGCGTTTTAGGTTACGGCCCCATCTTCGGTTCAGGCACAGAAGATAACCCAACCCAGATGGTATGTCAAAGATAACTTTTTGGTCATATTCCCGTCATGTTGCGGCTAAACGAATGGTCTATTATCCAGCTCGACGACACTGGTTTTCATTCATTCAACTCAAATAGGAGGTAGACATCATGCAACTCAAAAAAGCAATTCACCAATCGCTTGCTGTTACGGTGGCCGCCCTTTTCATATGGGGGGGCGGTTTGCAGATTGCAGCCGCAGCCAAGAACGCTCCGGTGCGCATGATACCGGAAAATTTCAGTGTGCTTGCCAAAGATGTGAGCCCGGCAGTAGTGCACATCCGGGTGCAAAAGGCCGTCACGGGTGGCGGCGCTAAACTTCACCATTTTGGCAGCCAGCCATTTCGGGGAGATGACCGCCTTAAAGATTTTTTTGATGATTTTTTCGGCGGCCGAAGTCCACATGAATTCAATCAACAAAATCCACATGAATTTAAGCAAAATGGTTTAGGTACAGGTTTCATTATCGACGAGGACGGTTACATCGTCACCAATAATCACGTGGTCAAAGATGCGGATCAGATCAAAGTCGTGCTCAAAGATAAGCGTGAATTCGATGCCGAAATTGTCGGACGCGATCCGCAGACCGATCTGGCTTTGATTAAAATTGATGCCGATAAAGATTTACCCTTGGCCCGACTGGGCAGCTCCGACAACCTGCAGGTGGGCGAATGGGTGGCAGCCATTGGCAGCCCGTTTGGACTTGAGCAGACCGTCACCGCCGGTATCGTCAGTGCCAAAGGGCGGGTGATTGGTTCCGGCCCTTATGATGATTTTATTCAAACCGATGCGTCCATCAATCCCGGTAATAGCGGCGGTCCCCTGATCAATATGTCCGGAGAGGTCGTTGGTATCAACACCGCCATTATCGCCGGTGGCCAGGGCATCGGGTTTGCCATTCCCATCGATTTAGCTACTGGTATCATAAAACAGCTGAAAGCCGATGGGGAAGTCACCCGAGGCTGGTTGGGGATAACCATTCAGGATCTGAGAGAAGATCTGGCCGAATACTACGGTGCTAAAGGCACAAAGGGTGTGCTGGTGGCCAGTGTGATCCCCGGTGACCCGGCGGATGAAGCCGGTATCAAACCCCATGATATTATCGTCGACCTCAACGGTGAAAAGGTCAAGACGAGTCGCGATTTAACGGCTAAATCTGCCAATCTGACGGTCGGCGAGAAGGCGACCGTAACGGTCTTGCGCGACGGCAAGGAAAAGACGCTCAGCGTTAAAGTGGGTAAAAGGCCAATGACCGTCGCTGCTGCCGATACGCCGCAGCAAGAAAAGCAGACCGAATACGGGTTTCAGGTGGCGGATCTGACACCGGAAATGGCCCGCCGGTTTAACATGTCGGATGACAAAGGTGTGGTGGTCGTCGGTGTGAATGCCAGCAGTAAGGCCGATAAAGCCGGTATCCAGAAGGGGGATCTCATTTTAGAAGTCAATCGCCAGGATGTCGAATCTGTCAGCGAGTTTAAAAAGCTGATCAAAAAGGATAAGGGCTCCAACGGAATTGATTTGCTGGTTAAACGCATGCAATCCGGTTACGTGGTTATCCACCTGGCATAATGGCCAATCGTCAATCCGGGTCGGGCCTGAATTTTCAGGCCCGACCGGCTGTTGTATCTCACATGAACAGTTTCCCACTCCCTCTATTCGCCTGTTGCGCAAGGGGAAGGTTGTTGCCTCCTTCTAGTCGTGCGCCAATCCCCTGTGGTTCGAATGACGGATGGGGGAGTCGGGAACCCGCATTTCCGAATGGGGACCATTCAGGGATATCATCATTAAGGCTGCAGCGGTTTGCGGATTGCCTGTGGTCCCGTTGACATCTGAAAAGGCATGAACATCATGGTCAATGTATTTTCCGTAAAACACAAAAGTGAAACCAGCGATGATTCCCGGGTGCTTTTTGCTGGATCAACGGAATTGTTATCGGTGAAAATGGATCCGGATTTCTCAGAGCGTGCTGGGCGATGCCCGGCACAAGAGTGGATCTGGTCCTTACAGGCGCCGGAGGATCTCGCTGAATCTGACCGTCCGGATTGGGTCACAAAACCAATTGCCAGCTATTTCCAAAATATCGGCTGTTTTTCACGTTTAAGCCCGGAAGAAGAGATCGCGCTTGCCAAAGCCATTGAGCAGGCGGAGCTGAAGGTGTTGCGGGCGATGTTGACATCAGAAATTGCCATAGAGCATCTAATTGGCATGGGCAACCAGATTCAAAACAGTCAAAGAGCGCCCGGCAAAATCCTAAAGAACATTCATAAAAGGGGAGCGCGGCTGGCCGATAAAGAAAAAATCGATTCTTTTTTGAAAACTACCCGAAAACTGGCCCACTTGCATGCGGCTGCCAAAGCAAATCGAATTGACCTCCGCAACGCGCGTTTAAATCCGGATCAGCGACAGTCGTTGCAGGGGGCATTAGGCCGTCGGATCGAACAAATGTTTGATCTATTAACGAAATGGCGCTTTGAACCCTGTGTCATTGATGAAATCGAACAAAAGATTCGTAAGCGGACGGTTTTATCTGATTCCCGGAATCATAGCCGCACCTTGAGGCAAATTACGCTTAGCCGTGCCAGGGTCAACGCCCAGCACGCCAAACTGATTCAGGCCAATTTGCGCCTGGTGGTCAGCATTGCCCGGCGATATGTGCAGCGCGGACTGTCCTTGGTTGATCTAATCCAGGAAGGTAACACCGGTTTGATCCGGGCAGCCAATCGCTATGATTACCGCCGCGGGACGCGTTTCAGTACCTGTGCTGTCTGGTGGATCCGGCAGGCCATCCTGCGGGCTATCTATAACCAGGCAAGGACGATTCGACTTCCCATTCATATCAGAGAGCGTTATCGCAAGATTCAAAAAACAGCCAAGAATTTGCGGATCAAAAAAAACGGAGACGACAATATTCAAGAACTGGCGGACCGAAGCGGGATACCCTTTGATGAAGTCGATCGTATTTTGGCCATTGCCGCCGAACCGCTTTCGCTGGATGCGCCCTTGAATTCCCAGGCGACACGCTTTGTAGGTGATGCTGTTGAAGCCAATAACCTGAAGGATCCCTTCACGGTTGTCGCCGGTCGCAATCTGGCAGAGCAAACACGCAAAGTTCTTTCTGTTTTAACACCACGGGAAGAAAAGATTTTACGGATGCGATTTGGTATCGGTGAGAAGACCGATCACACTTTGGACGAAATCAGCCAGGCCTTTGATCTGACCCGCGAGCGCATCCGACAGATCGAGGCCCGGGCGCTTCAAAAGCTTCAACGGTCAAAATACAGTCGCCGTTTGCGGGCGTTTATCGAGCATTGATAACCTGGATCTTATATGGAAATGAATGGGGAATTAATTTAATGGGAGCCTAAAAAGGCTTTCCAGATTTTTTCTACCCGATGGCGCAGGTGGCTGAATTTTTGTTCAGGGGCCTTGGCTGGTTTTTCTTGCAGACTGGCCTGGTGGGCTGCTGCGCGATATATCAGATATGAATGCTTTAATATGTGGGCGGTATATTCATCGATGGCGCCTGTTGTGATCAGCGTCTGGATCAATCGCACATTGTCGGTCCACTGCAGTAAAGCTGGAAATTCATGCGATTTTAGCAACACCAGGTACTGCACTAAAAATTCGATATCAACCATTCCGCCCGTATCCTGCTTCAAATCAAACATCCCGCGCTGGGGTTTTAACAATTCCTGTCGCATGCGGCTGCGCATGCGGACCACTTCTTGCTGCAGCTTGTGTTTCTTTCGCTGACGGGCCAGGACCGTATGACGGGTTTTATCGAAGTGTTCGGTTAGCAGCGGGTCGCCCAGAATGGGCCGTGCTTTTATCAGTGCCTGATGTTCCCAGGTCCAGGCTTTTTTTTGCTGATATTCGCGAAATCCTTCCGCTTGACTGACTAGCACTCCCGCCCCCCCGCTGGGCCGCAAGCGCATATCGATATCATACAGTTTGCCGGCCCGGGTGTGAGATGTCAGGATATGAATCACCCGCTGGCCGAGACGATTGAAAAACTGGGCGCTGTCAATTGCCTGCTGTCCACCCCGTGTTTTTGCGCGGCTTCCAGAATGCAGAAATACCAGGTCCAGATCTGAACCGTAGCCCAGTTCCAATCCGCCGAGTTTGCCGTAGGCGATGACCGCAAAGCCGCTATCACCCTTTTTACCGTTCAATTCGCAGCTCGGCTCACCGTGCTGGGCAAGCAGATGCTCATAGGCCAGTGTGACAACTTCTGCCAGCACTGTTTCAGCAATACCGGACAGGTGGTCGCTGACACGCATCAAGGGTAACGCCCCGGTTACATCAGCGGCAGCCACCCGCAGCACGTTCACTTCTTTAAATACGCACATCTGCTCGATCTGAAGTTCCAGGTCATCTGCAGGCCCGCTGCGCATGCGCCGCCTGAGATCCTTCTTAATCTGTTCGACGCCCGGGGGTATGTATAGTGTGCGTGGGTCCAAAAGCTCATCTAAGAGAACCGGATGCAGTGCCAGAAAGGAGGCGATCCAGGGGCTGGCTTCGGTCAACTGAATCAGGTGAGTGAGCGCATCCGGGTTTTCCAGCAGGAGCGCAAAATAACTGATCCGTCCGCCGATCGATTTTAGCAGGTCAAAAATGCGGCTCAGCACCAACTCGGGTCTGTTTGCCCCGCCAACCGTTTTCAATAAGAGTGGAACTAATTTTTCAAGGCGCTGCTGGCCCTTTGAACCGATTTGATCTGCCCCGAGAGCACCGCTTAAATAGTTGAGTAATCGCAGGACTTCCTGGGGTTGTCCAAAACCGACATCCTCGAGCGCGGTTTCAGTCTGCCTATCGCTGACCAGACCTTGCCATATGCCCAACAGCTGTTTATCGATGCTTTGGATTTCGGTTTCCGTATCTTTAGCTTCCAACAACATCTGGAAATGACGGTGGACGTTGTTGCGGTATTTTTCCAGCTGCTTCATAAACTCGGTGATTTCGCGGAATCCCATGGCGGCTGCCAGACGGGCTTGATCTGCAGGATCTGAAGGCAAATCGTGAGTTTGTTGATCGCTAAATTCCTGAAGTCGGTGTTCGGTATCTCGCAGGAAAACATATGCGGCTGTGAGTTCGTCACCCACTTCCGGCGGGATATGGTTTTCCCGCACCAGGATGCGCAGTACCTTTTGGATGCTGCGCTCCTGGAGATCAGGTGTGACGCCGCCGCGAATAAGTTGAAACATGTGGCCAAAAAACTCGATTTCTCGAATACCCCCCCATCCCAGTTTAATGTTATTTCTCATTCTCTTGCG
>JASFIV010000008.1:0-39693 GCA_050122475.1 Desulfobacterales bacterium
CATATTCGTTCAGACCGGTTACAAGATCCTTAAGCGATATCCGGTTTGTCATCACGGCTCCGGGAGAAGGAATCACATCAGGGCGCAATTGTATTTTCACGGTGAAGCGCTTAATTTCGTTCAGCTGCCGGTCAGTGCGAATTGCGGCAAACTGCAACACCTGGTCAAAGGCCTTGTTCAACCCGGTTGTTTCGATATCATAGAAAAGATACGTTTTGTTCATGGCTTGGAAATGTTCGTGTGTGTGAAGTTGTATCGCCGGCGGCAGAAGATCTGTCGAATCTAAAACTCATCTTCTTAACGCAATTTGTCAAGCCTAAAGATGGGCTGCCGCTTTGCACCATTTTGATCAGGCAAATCTATATTGTATAATGTTTTAGGGGACGGCATACTAGAAGGGGTTTTGAAACGGCTTCTAAATCGAGGACGACAATACGGGCGCTAAAGCAAAGCGCGCGGCTTCATTTCGGCCACGATAATGTTGCCAGACGGAATTAGCGGGTGGTTATGGTTAAATCACTCAACTCATAACCAAATTCGGTCAGGAGACTCCTGGAGGTTTTTACGATTTCATCGGGGCTCAGCTTGGTCTCGACGTAGATATCCATGCCCTTTATCTTTTCAGGAATGCGCAACTGGTCGGAATAGCGCGTAAAATAGGTTTTATCTTCGCCGGATATCCAGAGTACTTTTTCAAAGTCCTTCGAATGGATGGCTGCAAAATAGTCACAAAGGTTGGTCAACAGATCTTCCCAGTAGCGAACCGGGTTTGTTTTGCCGTTGAAGGTAAAGGATTTGATTTCTTTATCGGCATAGCTTTCTGGTTTCGGGTTCGATTTTTTATATGATCGGGTTGGCCTTCGCGTGGCACTCTTTTTTTCCGGACCGGGTATTTCAATCACTTTAGGCGGCGGTCCGATGTTGGCAACCGGACGATTGGTGATTAACCACCGGTCCAGATTTTTTTCTAAAAAACGTTCAACCGGTTTCGACTCGACCTTACAACCGCAAATTTTTTCAGTGGATTCACGCAATAACTCCACCAGGATCATGTTGGGCTGGCTGACCAGTTTATTCCAGGCTTCTGGAATCACATCAGCGGCCATTTTTTGGTTTTTGTTCTGGTTCAGCGCCTGGGCGGCCCTTAACGCCTGACCGTTGGCGACTTTGTTTTTACTGAGCAGGTCGATCAAATTGGGGGCAACCGCATCATCATTTTGTTTGAGCAAATCCGCAGAATAAAACCATTTATCCTGTGAATTTCCAGCCGACTGCGTCAGGTAAAACCACCAGCTAATCCCGTTGGTCAGAACCGAAATATCCACCTTTTCCTGGGCTGCAAAGCTGAGCAACGGTTTTTGATAATTGTCTAACTTTTCGTGGACGCGCTTAACTTCGATCAAAATTTTATTAGCGTTTTGGTTACGCAAGGCGTAAGAGGCACTATAGGAATTGACGGCATAATCCGGGTAGACTTCATCAACGTTGAAGATATCCCAGCCCAGGAATGAAAGCAACCTGAGTACCACTGCCTGTTTGGTAGAAGCCTCATCAAATGTCTCAAGCTTTTTATTGGTTTTAAGGCTTTGTATAAACGAAACAATATCTTTTTTCATCCTGTCCTCGATTTTAACGCTACGCCATTTTCGGTATTTTTCTAAAGGCCGCATAATCCTATATCGGTCGGTTACACTTAAACTTAAATGTTTTTAATCATTAAAGTTTTAATCTATTTTAGCCGATATTATCTATACAGAGCAATGCGTGCCGAGCAAAGCGCGTTCACCGGACAAAGGAAAACGATGATGAAAACCAAATTATTATTTTTTTGTGCCCTCATTTTTTTGCTGTTGGGATGGAACACCAAGGACGGTGTTTTGTTTTTTTTCTTTGCCGTTCATCTGTTGACCCTGGCAATTGGTGTCGTCGTTTCCAAATATGACCAAAAGCGCCGTCCTGTGCTGACGTTTGATACCCTTCCCAAAATCGACTCTTCCGAGTCATAGCCAATAGGCGAGCTGCCACGGGATTTCGTCTATCCATTTTGCCCCTATTTATAACCCTTTCGGCTGTTCTGATATTCACTATGCAGACCATCATGCATTGGCGCTTGAATGTAGCGAGCGCATTTAGTATTCGAGCATTTTGAATCGGTTTGACGCACTCATTATTCTTCATAAAATAGATGTGTGATCCCGATTTATCGGAGAAACACAGCCATTGGGCGTTAGATGCATTTTTGGGATGAGTTCTAATATTTGTAGTTATATAGAATAGATAGATGTATAGTTGGCGCCATTATTTGAGTTGACAATTCGGCCGAACTATGGCTTTTATGATACCTGCCAATCGCTAATTTTATAAAAATCCAAGAAGTTCTCACTTCTTTCGGTATTCCCTGAGGAATCATTTCCGCCAAAAATGTTTGCCCTGCGTGGGCACATGTCTTTTTTTCTAAGTAGCCTAATGAAATTTTTGATATGCTTATCGATTCCTCGCATAAAGCAGGCAAAATTATTTCATTGACAAGAGGTGTGTTATGTTTGTCAATTTTCTGCCCCTAAGTTTGAACCGGCAATCGGCGGTTTTTACAACATTCACATTTGTTGGGATTTTGCTGTTAACCGTTCTTGGCGCCCAACCTGCAGCCTGTAAACCGGCCCTAAACACGGAGATGCCACAAATCCTGCAGGCGGTGTCGGAACAGCTGCCCGATGAATGGCACCCCAGTTGGATGAGCAGCGGCGAGGTTAAAATGCTAAATCCGGTGCAGCGTCTGAATGCCCGTATCGATCACAATGGCGTTCGGTTGACGGCCGCAAACGGATTAAGGTTTAGCATGCAGCTTACACATTATGGTTTCAATTCCAGATTACAAACCCCACAGTCCAACCGTGTTCGAATTAACGGTGTCCGGGTAGAGGTGCGTCATGACCCCGATCTGAGTGAATGGTTTATCAATACACCACTGGGTATCGAACAGGGATTTTATCTGCAACGCGGATACCACCAACCAGAAGCAGCGGACGATTCGCGCACCCAAAGCAATTTCGAGCTGCATTTCAAAATAGGTGGCGATTTGATTCCTGCACAGACAGCTGATGGGCTTGATTTCATGGATGCTTCCGGCCAGGTTCAAATGCACTATAATCAGTTGCTGGCCTTTGATGCCAACCATCAGATTTTGCCGGCTCGCTTTCAATTATCCGGAAATCTTCTGCGCATATCTGTTGAAACCGCTGGCGCGCGCTTTCCGGTGACCATTGATCCGATTTTTAGCAGCGAACAATCATTGAGCGCCTCGGATGCAGCTGCTGAAGATCAGTTCGGTGACGCGGTGGCCATAGACGCTGATACGATCGTGGTCGGCGCACCACTGGTGAATTCGGGGACGGCCACCGATACCGGCGCGGTGTATGTATTCGTTCGGGATCCGTCCACCGGTGTTTTTACCGAACAACAAAAATTAACGGCCGCCGATGCGGCCGCCGAAGACAACTTCGGCAGCGCGGTTGACATAGACGGTTATACCATCGTTGTCGGGGCGCCCCAGGTCAATTCAGGCCTGACGGTTGACACCGGAGCGGTCTATGTCTTTACGCGGGATCCCACGATCGCCAACAATCCGTGGACGCAACAGCAGAAACTGACCGCCGCCGATGCAACTGCCAATGATTTACTGGGCACTTCGGTGTACGTGGAGGGGCATACCCTAGTGGCTGGCGCCCCCCGTAAAAATTCCGGCACCGCAAATGCCACCGGAGCTGTCTATGTATTTACCCGCGATCCGGACGACCAGGCCGTCCCCTGGACCCAGCAGCAAAAGCTGACCGCCACCGATGCGGCCGCCGAAGATCAGTTTGGCACATCCGTATCACTAAATGGAAATACGATTATCGTGGGCACACCGCTTGATAATCTGGGCACCGCTTTTGATGCTGGCTCCGTGTATGTCTTTATCCGGGATCAAACTGCCTTTTTAAATCCCTGGACACAGCGCCAAAGACTCACTGCCAGTAACGCTCGGGCGGGCGACAGACTGGGGGCGTCCGTGTCTATAGATGCCAACACCATTCTTGCCGGTGCGCCGCGGGCGGACTTCGCCGGTTCTGACGACTCAGGGGCAGCCTATGTTTTTACCCGCGAATCGGCATCTGCTGACTTCAGCCAGGTGCAAATTTTAAGGGCCAGAATTGCGAGCTCCGATAGTCAATTTGGCACGTCTGTTTTTGTGGACGGCCCCACGGCGCTGATTGGTGCTCCGGGAACACGGTCGTTTACTGCGACTGACGCCGGCGCAGCATATTTTTTTGCTCGAGAAGCGCTTTCAGGCGACTGGCGCCAGCAACAGGAATTAACCGGCAGCAGTCCGGAAGCATTGGCCGAATTCGGCGAGGCGGTCGGCCTGGATGCTGCCACTGCCATTATTGGATCCGCCAAAAGAAATCAGGGCACTGCCACTTTCGCCGGCACTGCCTTTGTGTTCGTCCTGGAGCCCGAAGATGATGAAATCTCCCAGGAGACCGATATACTGACCGCAGCCAATGCCGCAGCCAATGACGCGTTCGGCAGCGCTGTGGGTCTCAGTGGCGATAATACGCTGATCGGGATTCCGGATGCCGATCCGGGAGGGGATCTGAACGCCGGGGAAGTCTCCGCTTTCGAGCGCAATGCGAACACCCAGGTTTTTGATGATGAGGTTACTCTGACATCCGGTGATAAATCCCCGTTTGATGCGTTCGGCGCGGCTGTCTCCCTTGATGCCGATATCGCCGTCATCGCTGCGCCGGATGACAATGTCGACGGTGATGATAATGCCGGCAGCGCCTACGTGTTTAACCGGAATTTGGATACCGGCGACTGGGATCAGGCGGTTAAATTAACTGCCGGCGCTGATGTGACGGCTTTTGACAATTTCGGCGCCGCTGTGGCGATTGATGACGACATCATCCTGATCGGTGTGCCTGCTGATGATCCGAACGGCATACCCAATGCGGGTTCTGCATTTCTTTTCAGTCGCGATCCGGACGAAGCAGCGCCCGATCAATGGAGTCGAACCGATAAGCTGACTGCCGGTGCTGCCAAGAACATGAATGATAATTTTGGTGCGGCGGTGGCCCTCAACAGCGATACGGCTTTGGTCGGGGCGCCGTTTGAAGATGACGGCGGGGCGGTTTTTGTATTTGTGCGCGATCCAGGTGATAACAGTTGGACCCGCCAGCAAAAGCTGACCGCTTCGGATGCCAGACCGGGAGATGAGTTCGGAAATTCCGTTTCGGTATTCGGCAACACGGCCATTATCGGCGCACCCCAGGCGGATGTCACCGGGGTGACGACTGCCGGGGCGGTGTACATATTTACGCGTGATCCCACCCGTGCTGCCAATCCGTGGACCGAGTTGCAAAAACTGGAACTTGTTGATGCAGCAACCGGAGATGCATTCGGCACCGCCGTTACCCTGGTCGGTAATATGGCGGTTGTCGGCGCGCCGGGGGTCGACCTGCCACCCGATGGCATGGTCATGCGGGTGAATGCCGGTGCTGCTTATGATTTCAGGCGCGACCCTGACACAAACCTGTTTAGCCTGCGGACCGAGCTCACAGCATCGGATGCGATGGCTGATGAAGCGTTTGGCACAGCGGCTATCGTAGCGTGTGATACGATTATCATCGGGGCTCCGGATGTTGATCTGAGCGCCATACTGTTAAATGCCGGTGCCGTTTTTGTGTTTCAAATATTCCCGGTCAGAGATGATTCAAACGGTAGCCGCGGCAGTAGCAGCAGTCTAAATTGCTTTATCGACTCGGCAAGCGCCGGTTTGCCATTGAACACGCTGGGAGGCGTTCTGATGGCTGTTACCACAGTCATCATCTTTTTACTGGGGGTACCAAACTGGGTGGTTCGCACCCGATTTCACCGGCGTTGTTTTCAACGATTGGGGCGCTTCGCGCCCACTGTCTTTTCCCGCCTATGGCGGTAAAATCCAAGCCACCCGCACAGCGGGTGGTCGTTGATTAGGCAATTGGGCCGTGAAAGGATGGATATCAAGCGCTGGGGTTAGACCTCGGCGATGGGGTCCAAATATTAAATTCCGATTCCAATCCAAAACGCTGTTATTATCAGCCCAGCTAGCCTCAGATGTCAGAAAACAGCGGTCAGACGACACAAGACAGAAAACAGATGAAACACTGCAGGATGAAGTTGCCCATCTGTATTTTGACTTCTGTATCCCGGTTTTGTCTTCCGACCTCTGAATAGCGCAATCGCCTGCCATTGTCGTAATGAGACTTAACCATATAACAACCGGGGACGAGGACGAGTAGGAGTACGAGTATGATAAAGCCAATCAACCTTCGTCGTCGTCCTCGTGCTCGTCCTCGAAATCCCAAACCTACCAGAAACCCACAACCCCTAAACTGAACCCTCAACTGGCAGCCGAGTCGCAGCGAGCAGCCAGCGACCGCGCTACTGAAATCCCGAACCTCCTGACCCTGAACCCTGCAAGTCGCTAATTATTTGCCCAACTGACAATTTTTTGACCCATTTTTTGACAACATTTGTCACATTTTACCGCACAGAAAACGGGTCTAATTTATAACTACCTGAAAATATGTCAATTATGAAAACAGGCGAGGTTGGCATGATAGTTGTATAGGTATGTAGTTCATTTGCCGAAAATAATCCTAATGTTTCGACGCCCAGTGACCGATATTAGGATTGCAAGGTGTGCATGAAATTGGCCAGCAACAACAACCTCAAATGATAAGGTGTTAAAAATGCTAGACAAAGCGGCAGACAATCACAATTTTGATTTCGACATTGGTCATCTTGTCAAAAGCCCCTGCAAAGCATGCCCGACCCGAGAAAATTTCCCCGGCTGCATGGAAGAATGCGAGCTTTTGGACAAAATTCAGTCAGTCCTGTCTGATTCCATTTCGAGCGCCAATAATTATTCCGTCATGGAGACGTTTGACGTACCGTCCTCTGTGCTGGATCAAATCTGATTGCCAACCGGCTTCAGCCTGCTGGCTGGGGCCGGTTGCAAAAATTTAGAAATGCCATCCTTACCCGCTGGTTTTAAGTCGAGCGGCGTCCTGACCGCCTTTGCTTGAGCGTAAAGAGCGGCTTCATTTATGATCCAAAAATTTTTCGGCTTCAAGTCCAGACGTGTCGTTTTCTCCGAATACTTTCTTCGATTCCAATCCGCAACACGCAATCCGCAATCCGAAATGGTCTAATTCCCCTCGAAAAACTGGATTGCCATATAAGCGAATGTTTCCTGGGCAGTGGTCACTCGTGAAATATCCGGATAAACTTGATGATCTTTACCCCACAGGTGGCCGTGTCCGATAATTTCGGGCACGATTTCCTCATCCACGCTTTTTGAAAAATCCAGCTTGGCTTTCCAGACCAGCGATGGTTGGCCGTTTGCGCCGCTGTAGCCAGGATCCTCTTTTTGGTCTGAATAATAGGCATTGTAATCATATGAGCTGTTGGCCTCTATAAAAATGCTGACTTGTTTCGCGCGTAACTCCTCTGGGACCTGCCATTGGATAACCACTGTATCACCTGATGGTGTGGCACCACTGATCGCATCGATCTGTTCTCCCGGCACAAACTGCTCTCTTTGCCTGACACCATACCAGACGGGAATGGATTCAGGTCGTGATTCAGCGAGAATCCATTTGTTTTCAGCTGCTTTTCCGGTGACATAGATCGTTTGGACCTTACCGGAGCCTTTTTCTTGCAGCCATATGGCAAATGTCGGTTGAGATTTCGGTAAAAAAATGGAGGGTTTTTCATAAACCGCATAATTATACGTCAACTTGAATTCCAGATAGGGCTGGCTTTCATCAACTGGCGGCCTGAGGTCAGGTGCCGGGCTTGCAGCGCATCCGATGAGGATCAGTCCCAGCCATAGCGTCCATCCCGTCTTTTTTAACCGTTGCATTGTGTTTCTCCCTGATTCATATTTGTACAATCGCTGAAAGTGACTACCCACGCATTGACCTTTCTTAAAGATGGTCATTGGGATACATTTTTTTGCATGCCAGGTAAAATCTCCTTTTACTGCAAAATGCGATTGATGATCAAGCTTGACTTTAAAATCCGCATTCATTAAGTGTGCACCCAAAACGCCTACCCAAACCACAACCCAGGGAAGATTTCATGAAAAAACAATTGCAGGAGTTGCCGGCTCTACTAATCATCGATATGGTCAAAGATAATTTTGACGAAGCGCGGGCCTTGCCCATAACCCCTTTTGCCCGCGCCACGATTGCGCCCCTCAATAAATTGATCGGTGTATTTCGTAGCCAGCAGTGGCCGATCGTGTTCTCCACCGATGCCTTTCAAAAAGATGATTTCATTTTTAAAGGGCGAATGCAGCCCCATTCGCTGGCCGGTACGGCGGGTGCCGAAGTATTTGAAGAGCTGGATATGCAGGCCGATGATTTATGGCTGCCGAAACCCCGCTTTTCAGCCTTTTTTGATACGGGATTGGAGCGTTGGCTGCGGGACAGAGGGGTAGGCCTGTGTGCGGTTGGCGGCATAGCGACCCATTTTTGTGTGTTGACCACTGTCCTGGATGCGATCTGTCATGATTTTAAGGCGGTTTTGCTTGAAGACTGTTCGGCCGCGTTCTCTTGGCAGGTTCATGGACAAACATGTGACAGTTACCGTCGCAACCCCCTATATCCGTTGTTGCGCGTTGCTAAATCCACGGATCTGATTGCCGAGCTCTTGAAAAAATCATAAAAAATCACGAAATCACGAAATTTCAGCGCCAATCATTATAATTTATGAACAAAGGATTTGCGGTATAAGTGTTTGTAGAAAAAAAGAATAACGAAATGTTTTTTTTAACAACCACTAAAAAAAGCACGAAAACCAAACAGTATGTATTCCATGTTTTCGGTTTTTTCGTGCTTTCGTGGTCTATTTTTTACTGTTCTTCGGATTCGCGTTTTTAACCATTCTTGAGGCGATTGTTCCAGTCATATTCAGTTGACGTAACGATGTGTTCCATGCGCTGGATGCGGCGCTGCAGGTTTTCATAGCGCCTTTTCATTCGCTGAATCGCACCATGGCGGGAAGCGGTATAGCTGTCGTAAAATTCCTTTTCACCGGAATTTTTAATAGGTATGACCGGTTCGGGTTTCATCAGCAAAGCGGCCAACAGATACAGCCCGATGGCCGGCAGGAAACCGGCGACGAGCAATACAATGATGGCGATCACCCGGGTCCAGAAGACTGAAAAATCAAAATGTGACGCCAGCCCTTTACACACGCCCAGAATTATTCCGCTACGTGAGCGATAAATACCGTTGCGATCTAAGCGGGTACGATATGTCATGGTTTAGCTTCCTTTCTGTGCCGCTCGTTTCGACCCCTCCTGATCCAGCAAAATGGCTTCCAGAGCTTCAACGCGACTCTCCATGCGAGCCAGCCCCTTGTATATTTCCTGGATCATTTTGGCCTCTTCGGCTTGGTCTTCAGCAGACAGGCCACCGCGAAAGAATTTTATCGCCAGAAGAATCGTGCCAGGAATGATGGCCAACGCCAGCAGGATACTTCCGAATACTATGGCTACGATCAATACTTCTTTCATTTTGTATTTACCTTGGTGTGCTCAATTTAGTTTTACCTGACATGAGTCCCTTCTAACAGAACACCCAATTTAGGTGTATGCAACCGGCAAAAATATGTCTTTAAGTCCTTTTTTAAGGTTATAAAATTATCCGGGCGAATCGATCAACAAAAATTTTGCCCGTCTGTCATTGCTCATGGTCATCAATCAGAGGTTTATGATTCACTGGATTTAGAGACCGAATCCGGCGTTTTCAGGGCCTGCAACTCCTTCTCGATTTCTTCATCCGCACCCAGCGTTTCGAATTCGGCGTCCAGGGCCGACTGTTTTCCGAAATTGACCAGATCGGCTTCGGCTTCCATGCGTTCGATCCGATTTTCAAGTTCATCGAATTTCATCATGGATGCGGCGCTATCCACGCGTCTGATTTCTTCCTGGGCTTGTATTTTTTGGCTGGCATGAATATGGCGCTGAACGAGCAGGCGTTGTTTGTCACGGGCCGATTTCAATTTGTCTTCCAGCTGGCGAATGTCTGCCTGATATTGTTCGACTAAAAGGTTATGTTCGGTGAGCTCGCTTTCAAGCCCATCTATCCGGCGGGTATACCGGCGTTTTTCAACCAGCGCTTCGCGCGCCAGGTCATCTCTGCCTCTGCCCACCGCCATTTGGGCCTTTTCTTCCCAGTATTGAATCCGATCCTGCAATGTACCCAGTTGCCGCTGAACCTTTTTACTGCTGGCCATGGCGCCGGCACAGGCAGCCTTGATTTCAACGAGCGTGTCTTCCATTTCTCTGATCATCAGCTTGATCAATTTTTCCGGATCTTCGGCTTTGTCAAGGATCGCATTGATATTGGAGCTGATAATATCACGAAATCGTGTAAAAATACCCATGATGACCTCCCTGTCAGGAAACCTGAATTTCGCATCATACGCTCAATTCAGAGTTAATTGTTACTTGTTATTCGTTATCAGAATGTGACAACCGCAAAAATTAGCTTTCTATGAATTTCCATCTAAATAATCGAATGTTCTGCTGCTATTACGATAAACCAATAACAAATAACGAATAACCATACCGGGAGCAGAAATCGTGCCAGAACTATAACCGGCTATAAAATATTGAAAATATTACTAATAAATAAATAATGCCCTCCTTGACAAATGAGCGAAATAAACCTATATTTAAGCATTAATACCATTAATTGGTATATTATGCCATGAATCAAGCAATCACCGCACCTCAAAATTCTCGGACGGTAACACACGTCACAGAAGCCCTAGGCCAATCAGAGCCGTTTTTGGCGTTTCAGGAACGGCTTTCACGCGTAGCGCCTGTGAATCGACCGGTTCTACTCATCGGTGAGCGCGGAACCGGCAAGGAATTGGCCGCATCACGGCTGCACTATCTGTCGAATCGATGGCAGGCACCGATGGTGGCTCTGAACTGTGCTGCCCTGTCATCGTCTCTGATTGAATCCGAACTGTTTGGTTATGAAAAAGGTGCATTTACCGGTGCCTTGCAAAGACGGGCAGGGCGTTTTGAGGCTGCCGATCGCGGGACGTTGTTTTTGGATGAAATCGGAAACATACCGCTGGAAGTTCAGGAAAAAATTCTAAGAGTGGTGGAATACAATGTTTTTGAGCGGGTCGGCAGCTCCGAGAGCGTTGAAGTAGATGTGCGCATTATTGCCGCTACCAACACCGACTTAAAAGATCTGGCCCGCAAGCATCGTTTTAAACAGGATTTACTGGATCGGCTTTCTTTTGAGGTATTATTTCTACCGCCGCTCAGAGAGCGTAAGGAAGATATTTTTTTGCTGGCCACGCACTTCGCCGGTCGGATGGCTCTGGAGCTCGGATGGGACGAAATTCCAGTTTTTAGTGCCGGCGCCGTTGCAGCGCTCGAGAATCACAGCTGGCCGGGCAATATCCGAGAATTAAAAAATGTTGTTGAGCGGGCAGTCTATCGGTCTGATGCAACCACCATCACTGACATTGACTTCCACCCCTTTCACTCTCCCTATCAAAGCATCGATTTACCCGCAGTTGAAAAACAGGCTGCAGATGACCATTCCAACCGGACGGGTCCGGTTGAATGGCTGCAGGGCCCTCTCAAAGAAGCGGTCTGGCGGCTAAAGGTGACCATGATGCTGAACGCCCTGCACAAAGCGAAATACAATCAAAAAAAAGCTGCCCAGATCTTGGGCCTGACCTATCATCAATTTCGCGGCCTTTACCGCCAGTATCAGGTTAGGCAGTCAGCCTCATCTTCTTCGTAATTATTCGTCAGTTGTCAGCACTTTGGCCGCTTGCCATTAGCTACTGGCTACTTGCAGCTGGCGGCTGGCTGGAGCGATTCTTTGATATTCAAACGATTCAAATCGTCAAAAGCCAGGGGCAAGAAGCCAGAGGATTGAAACCGGCTTGCCGCGGCGCCTTGCCGCGCCGAAGTTTCTTGACCGCCATAGCTTTAACGACGGCGGTTAACGAAGGCGGAGCTCGACAGAGCAAAGACATGACACCTGAAACCCGAATCGTTAGATTTTGCGACCCAGCACAGCACTCTCATAAATCGCCGCTCTGACATTGCGGGTTTCAAGGCAATCTCCGATCTGGTGGGTTTCGTAACCGAGGGATTTGACTTTTTGATAGAGTTCATTGCGCGGCCGGGTACCGGTTGCCAGAATGACCTTTTCGGCTTCAATCAACATCTCGCTTCCGTCGCTGCCGGATACAACCGCACCTGTGCTTTCAATTCTCACCAATTGGGTTTCGTTCCATATGCTTACATTATGCTCTTTGAGCTTAGCGAGCAAAATTTTTTTGGTCATCGATTCAAGGCCGCGTCCGATTTTAGCGAGCATCTCGACCACGCTCACATGACAGCCTTGCTCTGCCAGGTAAAGGGCCAATTCCAAGCCGGTTGAACCGCCACCGATGATTAGCGCTCTGTCAAAGGACGGCGGGACGCCGTCCAACACATCTTCATAGGTCATTACACTGGTCCTATTGAGGCCGTCTACCTGCGGAAGCGCCGGTTGCGATCCGGTAGCCAAAACGAGCACATCCGGATTGAACTTCTGGATGTCTGCAGCCTTAACTGCCTGGTTGAGATGACAGGTCACACCGAATTTTTCGATCTGTTTTTTCTGAAATCTGATCAGGCTAAGCAATTCTTTCTTGTGGCTCGGCACACTGCCGGAAAGCAATTGTCCGCCCAGAGCACTTCGTTTTTCGAAAACATCGACCGTGTGGCCGCGCTTGGCTGCCACCCAGGCCACATTCAAACCGCCGGGGCCCCCTCCGACCACCATGACTCTTTTAGGGTTGTGGGTGGGCACGAAAGCCATTTCTTTTTCGCGGCCCAGCATCGGATTGACGAGGCATTCAATGCGACCTTTGCGAAAGATGGATTCCATGCAGGTGTTGCAGGCGATGCAGCTACAAATTTCGTCCAGAAGACCTTCTCTGGCTTTATTGGGCATCTGCGGATCGGCTAAAAGTCCCCGACCAATGCAAACCAGGTCCGCCTGGTTTTTTTCCAGGATTGCATTGGCGATCAACGGGTCGTTTATTCGGCCGACGGTCATTACCGGAATATTCAAAGCCTTTTTAATCCGGGCGGCGGATTCCACCAGGCAGGCTTGTTCCATAAACATGGGTTGGCAGATCCATTCCGGCGTAATGTCGTTACCGGCGGAAACCTGGACCACGTCGATGCCGGCTTTTACAAGGTGTTTCAGGATTTTGATGCTCTCTGTAACCGTCAGGCCATCGGGTAAAAACTCCTGGGCGCTGATTTTAAAGGACAGCGGAAAGTGCGGTCCGAGGCGCTGACGAATGGTCTCGACGATTTCGATGGCAAATCGACTGCGGCCGACAATATCGCCGCCATACTCGTCCTCGCGCTCATTGCTTACCTTTGATAAAAACTGATTTATCAGATATCCATGCGCGCCGTGGATTTCAATCAATTCAAAACCGGCCTGTTTTGCCCTTTGGGCGGCATCGCCGAATTTTTGAACTATTTGGTGGATTCCTTCGGTGGTCAAAGGTTCGACTTCTCCCCGGATCGTCGGGCAGGGAATCGCAGAAGGTGCCAGAGGTTTGCGTTTGATAAACTTGATCGATGTCTGTCGTCCGGCGTGATGAATTTGAACGGCCGGCACCGATCCTTCTGATTTCATCACTGTGGCAATTTTATGCAGGCCTTCGATAAAACGGTCATCATAGATTCGGGCCTGATGATTGGACACCACCCCTTCAGGTGAGACCGCGCAGGCTTCCATGATAATCATTGCCGGTCCGCCGGCCGCCCGCCTGCGATAATGCTCGATTGTGGCATCTGAGATAGAACCGTCTTCGCCGATTAAAAAAGACGCCAGGCCGGGCATGATGATTCTATTTTTCAGTTGAATGTCTTTGAGCCTAAAAGTTGAGAATAACGGCTGCATTCTTTTACCCTTTTATACCTGCCTTCGGTATGCTCTGTCGCCATTAGCTTAATGAGGTCTCAAAATCAACCTTCCCATATGATTTTCCCGGAATCTGGCAGCGTTCATCTCCAGGGGCCGTAATTTTCCGCTGTTGAACAAGGCCGTCTGGTCATCGTAGTGGCGGCTGAGAAAAAATCCGGACTGGCCGGTGGGGTTGACCGCCCGCGTGGCGCCGCCGCCGGAAAAATCGACAATAAACCGCATGGCCGGTCCGTAAAGCACCGGATAACGGCCTTCGGTGGTAAGTCGAAAGGCCATGTTGGCGATGACCTCATCTCCACCCGGAACGGAAAACGGACCGACATTAAACAGTTTATGCAGGGGTTTTTTGCGGCCGAGCAGATGTTGATGCTCCAGGGTGTGAACCTTGCCCCAGTGCCAGTCAGAAATGGCTGGACCCAGTTGTTTCTTCAAATCCTGCAAAGTCCGTTCAAATGATCGGGCAAAGATCATTTTGCGGGTCTCTTTGATGTCTCTGGTGTGGATATTATCCCACCATAAGGATGAATCATTTTGCAACAGCACCGGCAGGGTGCGTTTCATCAAATGCGTGCTCATAAAGGTCTGGTAATCATCGGCCCCTAATTCGTCCGCCAGCGTGTCTTCTGCGATATGAGCCAGGAGTTTATAAAATATAGTGGGGGCCACATCATCGATTTGATGTTCACCATTCCAGTGCATGAGGATGCGCTTGGCCTCTTCCATCAGCGGCGTTGGCGTGACCGGTTCTTCACCATAAAGGGTATCTATAATCTCTCGCGTCATTTCAGGGGTTGCCGGTGAGATGCAATCAGTTCCCATTTTTCGGACAGCCTCAACCGACCAGACGGTATCCGATTCCAGCAAATCCACGATACGTCTGGCACGATGGTCCGGGACATAGTAGCCGGGGTACAACTTGTCCTTAGCCGATTCGGGTTGGTTGTTGGCCGAATACACAAAGCCGCTGGGCGGGTTTTCCGCTTGCGGGTTATCGGAGAAATCGTAATATCCCAAGGGCTCATCTTTTCCGCTGGCTCCATCCAGAAACAGTTTGGAATTCACGTGTGCCGGACGTTTGACCAGACGGGCGGCCGCCCACCAGGCGATATTGCCTTCTTTGTCGCCATACATGATATTGAGCCCAGGGGCATCGATGAGTGCGGCTGCCCGGCGCATATCGTTGATGTTTTGGGCACGGGAAAAAAGGTAAGCCGCCTGCATGGACGTAGTCGGGAATTGATTCAGGGTCCACCAGAGTGAAATCGGATCAGTTGCTGCTGCGGCCACGGTGTCGTCAACCGAGTTCAAGAGGGGCCCATGTCGGGAAATGCGAATCTTAAAGGTCACATCCTCCGCAAATCGAACCCGAATCGTCTCTGTCCGAATCTCCAGATTCTCCCAGTGATCATCAACCCAGACTTGATCGGGATTGTGCGGGTTGGCCTTTTCCCTGAAAAAATCCACATCGTCATTGTGGAGCATGGTCAGTCCCCATGCCAGTGAGCGGTTGCGACCGACAAGGCCAAAGGGTATCCCAGCAGCATGAAATCCGTGGAAACTGGCTCCGGGATATGCGATGTGGGCTTCGTACCAGACCGAGGGCTGGGTAAATAGGATGTGCGTGTCATTGGCCAGCAGAACGTTTCCCGATGTGGTTTTTTTACCGGAGAGCACCCAGCCATTGCTGCCGATCCATGCTACGGCGGGCAACCCATCAATGATGGACATGATTGTCGCCGATAATGCTGCTGCTGATGTACTAAAATTAGATCGATGAACCGGGATTTTCCGAGCGCCGGCAGACCAGCCCAGCACCCAATCTTTTAGGTAGGGCCAACCGAATTCTTTGTGGACTTTGGCGACCAGAGGATCGGTCCGAAATCCCTGGGAAAAACCAAATGCCAGAAAGCCGGCCACCAGGTAGAAATCCTGCGGCGTAAATTTTTCCTTGGGAATTCTCAGGATGCTAAATTCAATCGGTGTTTTTCCTTTTTCGAGATACTGGTTGATCCCGGCTAGGTAGGCTCGGCCGGCTTTCTGGTAAGGCTGACTGCTTTCGCCGAAGAATTTTTCGGCTGACTGCCTGGCACTATGACCGATACCAATGGTCCGGAAAAATCGATCAGTTTTAACCAGCTTCTTGCCGAATATCTCTGCCATCCGCCCGGCGGCGATGCGTCGCAAGATCTCCATCTGGAACAGGCGTTCCTGTGCATGGAGATATCCCAACGCAAAATAGGCATCGTTCTCGTTTTGGGCAACGATGTGCGGCACGGCCCAGGGATCAAAAAAAACGTTTACTTTCTGGTGAAGGCCTTCTAAAACCACCTCGCCTGAATATTGCGGTTTCAGTTGCCGCAGATAAATAAAACCGCCTGCCAGCAGCAGCACCACCAGCACTAAGCTCATAAACATTATTTTATAGGAGCGCTTCATTTAAATATCGCCTAAATATCGCTGATTTGCAGGTGGAACGCTTGACGCTTAATCGTGTTTTCTCTATAATCCCCAGAACCCGGATCGAGCTGTTGATTATTATAAATATTTGAAATTCAATAAATTAAGGAATATTCTGATTGGCTGCTCAACAGTTGCAAACAATCCGGCGGCATGTTCTTGTGGTGAATGCAAGCGATAGCATGTTGCTTTCTGAAGAGCAAGGATATACCCTCTGTTTCAAAGATCGATAGTCCTGGCAGGGAATCGATCTTTGGGTATTTGTATCTATTGGTTCCAGTTTCTCTAGCCTAAAACAGAAAGAATTCAACGACAGATGTCCTTTTTTGACACCCTCATCGCTGATATCGGAACGACCAATTTGATTCTGATCGTCGTGGGGCTGATTTTAATCGTCGTCCTGATCTTGCTGATTGTTTTAGTCCGACGCCGCGAGATTAAAGCCCAGGATTTTTTTGCGAATCTTGAAAAACAGCAAGAGCATAGCGAGCGAATGGTCAGGGATGAATTTGCGCGCAATCGCCAGGAAGCAGCCGGCAGCGCCCGACAGGCGCGGGAGGAAATCGGCAGTGCCTTGAAATTTGCCAGTGACTCCCAGCTCAAACAGATGCGCGAGGTCGCCGGCATGCAAAAAGATCAGTTGGATAGCTTCTCCAGGCAGCTCTTAGAGATGACCCAGCTGAATGAAAAAAAATTTGAGGCCATGCGAAATTCAATCGAAATCCAGCTGCGAACCCTGCAGGAAGACAATAGCCGCAAACTTGAGCAGATGCGCGCGGTGGTGGATGAAAAATTGCAGACAACGTTGGAACGGCGGTTGGCTGATTCGTTTAAGCAGGTCAGCGAGCGTCTCGAGCAGGTTTATAAGGGACTCGGTGAAATGAGAAGCCTGGCCACCGGCGTGGGCGATCTGAAAAAAGTACTGACCAATGTCAAAACACGGGGTACCTGGGGTGAAATTCGGCTTAGCCACATTTTAGAGCAGATCCTGACACCGGACCAATACGCTGTCAATGTGGCTACCAAAAAATCCAGCAATGAGCGGGTGGAATTTGCCATTAAACTGCCGGGTCCGGATTCACATCCGGACAAAGTCGTCTGGTTGCCCATTGATTCCAAATTTCCCCAGGAGGATTATCAACGCTTGATAGATGCCCAGGAAGCAGCCGATAAGACCCTTGCCGAAAAATCGGTCAAAAACCTGGAGATTCGAGTTAAATCCGAGGCCAGGGCGATCCGGGAAAAATACATCGATCCGCCACAGACCACCGATTTTGGGATCATGTTTTTGCCGGTGGAGGGCCTGTATGCCGAGGTTTTAAAACGACCAGGCCTGTGCGATCACCTGCAAAGGGAGTATCGCATCGTGGTGACCGGACCGACAACCCTGGCGGCGCTTTTAAACAGCCTGCAGATGGGATTTCGTACCCTGGCGATCGAGAAACGATCCAGCGAGGTCTGGGAACTGCTGGGGGTGGTGAAAACCCAGTTTGGTAAATTTGGTGAGGTGCTGGCCAAGACCAAAAAGAAACTGCAGGAAGCCAGTAATACCATCGATCAGGCTGAAGTGCGCACACGGGTTATCACCCGCAAGCTCGACAAAGTACAGGAGCTGCCCAACGCGGATTCGGCTAAATTGATGGAGCCGGTCAGCATCGATGAGGATGAAACCATTGAGGGTGATTCCTAAAGATTTCGGGTTGCGGGTTGCGCATGATTGGTGATTTGAATTTTCGAGGACGATCACGAGGACTGCGACGAGGACGATCGTTAGTTGCTTTATCGTACTCGTCCTCCTACTTGTCCTCGTCCTCGGTTGTTTGGCGGTTAGGCCTCAATACAGAAACGACGCCCCCCTGAGGTGCCCGCTTTGGGGTAGCTTTCTGCCGCTGAACGAGCCAGCTGCCAGGAACCAGAAGCCAGTAGTCAGTGACCAGTAGCCAGCAGCTGCTTATAGGAACCGATTTATTCTGAAAATTGGGATTTTGATCTATTAACGGTAATTGATGAAATCGAATCCAAATAGAAAGCTCGACCCCCGTGACCGTCGCATCCTGTTGAATACCTGCTATGGCCATTTCATGAGCCATTTTAATATGCTGGTTTTCCCGGCACTGGTGCTGCCCTTGATGGCGCGCCTTGAGATGCCGATGGCACAGGTCCTATCGCTTAGCTTCTGGATGTATTTTCTTTTC
The DNA here is from genome assembly GCA_050122475.1 of Desulfobacterales bacterium. GTDB lineage: Bacteria > Desulfobacterota > Desulfobacteria > Desulfobacterales > JAHEIW01 > JAHEIW01. The sequence goes on from JASFIV010000008.1 coordinate 18,722, forward strand.
GGACTGACAGCCCTGTTCTGGGGCCTTCTGGCGGACCGCTTCGGCGCCCGGCCGCTACTGTATATTTACTTCGTCGGATCCGGCCTTGCCAGTGTCGCTGCCGCGCTATGGTTGGATACACCGCCCATTCTGAGTCTGGCGTTGGCCGCTCTGGGGTTCTTTTCCGGAATTTACCATCCGGCCGGATTAGGGCTGATATCCAAGGAGATGTCGCGCGTCAGCATCGGGATGGGGTATAATGGGATGTTTGGCAATTTAGGTCTGGCTATGGCGCCGCTGCTAACCGGCATCATGAACTGGCTATGGGGGCCTCAGGCGGCTTATCTGAGTCTGGGCGGACTGAACCTGGGCGGTGCGGTGCTCATGATGGCGTATCCGATGGATGTGTCAGGCGCCGCCACCGCAAAAGAAAAGGGTGAAGGTAACGGCATTCTGGGGGCCTTTCTGATCCTGTTGGCGGCCATGATGCTGGGCGGTATTGTTTACCGGGGGGCTACGGTTATCTTGCCCGCCTATTTTGAATTAAAGACGCCGATGCTTTACCAATGGCTGACGGGTGTCACCCAGGGTGGCTTTTCGCAAAACCTGGTGGCCACAACAATTACGTCGGTTATTTTCCTGATCGGCGTCGGTGGACAATTTAGTGGCGGACAGTGTGCCGATCGATATGACCCCGGCATTTCATACTTGATTTTTTTTGGGATTGCCGGCCTGGCGGCTTTCTGGATGGCCCTGGCTCGGGATGTGCTGCTGGTCGGCCTGGCCGTCGTTTTTTTCTTTTTTTTACTCGGAATGCAGCCGATTGAAAACACGCTGGTAGCCCGTTTCGCACCCAAGCGTTTCCATCATTCTGCTTTCGGCGCCAAATTCGTGTTGACCTTTGGAGTGGGTGCTTTGGCCGTTAAGGGCGTTGCTGCCATTGAAACCAACTATGACATCGAAACGGTTTTTATTTGCCTGGCCGCTGCTGCCGCCTTAGCTTTAGGATTCATCGGCTGGCTGATCGCAACATGTGCTAAAAGCGATGCATGCGAAGGGCGAATTGCGTCAGAAGCTCACGTTCCTTCTTCTAAAGCGTAAATCCGGTCAATCAGATGTAAGCAACATTTTGATATATAACCACAAAGACACAAAGCGCGCAAAGAAGATCAAATAAATTAAAACCCTTTGTGAACTTTGTGCCTTTGTGGTTCAATTGAATTGATCGTCATTTCAGGAGAACATCATGCCGTTAACCGGCAACTGGGCCGACAAATATGTTGAAAACAAAAAAACGGCTGCTCAAGCGATTGCGCTGATTAAGCCCGCACAACGGGTATTCATCGGCTCATCCTGCGGCGAGCCCCAACATCTGGTGCGGGAGCTTTCCGAAGCATCTAATTATTTCAGAGACATTGAAATCAACCGGCTGATGACCATGGAAACCACGCCCTTGACGCTGATTGCCAATAAAACCCGTGATCAAAGCCTCAACATCCGGTCTTTTTATCTGGGCTCGGCCAAACCCCAGGCCATTGCCCGCAACAAGCGCTTTATCACGCCGATCAATCTTTCAGCGGTCCCGCGGTTATTTAAAAGCCGACTGTTACCGATTCATGTCGCCCTAATTCAGGTCTCGCCGCCGGATGATTTTGGCTGGATGAGTTTGGGTGTTTCGGTGGATATTACCCTAGCGGCGGCCCTGTCGGCGGATTTGGTCATTGCTCAAGTGAATGCTCACATGCCCAGAGTCCTGGGGCGCAGCTTTTTGCATGTTAATGAGGTCGATGTATTTGTAGAATATGACGAACCGTTGCTGACCATCGGGGAAGCGCCGGAACTGAAAGCCGCCAATGACATCGGGCGGCTGATTGCGCGTCTGATCGAAGACGGTTCCACATTGGAAATTGGACTGGGCTCCACCCACCAGGCCACCCTGCTGGCGCTGGCGGGTAAAAATGATCTGGGCATCCATACCCAGTATATCACCAGAGATATCATGCATCTGTTCTCCCGGGGGGTCATTACCAATCGCAAGAAGGGATTAAATGACGGTAAACTGGTGGCCGCCGGTGCCATCGGCAACGAAGAATTGTATGAATTTTTAAATGACAACCCCGCGATTGAATTTTACCCATCCGATTATGTCAATGATCCGGCCATTATTGCCCGCCACAACAAAATGGTGTCGATGAATGTTGCTATGAGCATCGATTTAACCGGCCAGGTGGCAGCCGATGCACTGCCATACAATCATTTCTCGGGGGTTACCGGGATGCTCGATTTTTTGCGCGGTGCGGTTCAATCTCCGGGGGGTAAATCCATTATGATGCTGCCGGCCACGGCCATAAAGGGAACAAAGAGCCGCATTGTGCCCCAATTGAATGATGAGGCCGTGGTGGTCCCCAGAGGTGATGTTCAACATGTCGTCACCGAATACGGCGTGGTGAATTTATTTGGTAAAAGTCTGCAGGAGCGGGCAATGGCCATGATCAGCATCGCACATCCGGCGTTTCGCGATGAATTGTTTTATGCAGCCAAAAAGTTAGGACTTTTGAGTTCAGAACGAACATTGAACGAATCGATCCACGGCGTTTATCCCATTCACCTGGAAGAAACGGTTGATATCGGCAACCAGGTGGTCACCATCAGGCCCGCCAAGCCGGTCGATGAACGCCGCATCCAGGAGCACTTTTACAGCCTGGACAAAGATGATGTTGTTGCCCGCTTTTTTCACGAAAAAACCAGCTTTGTCCACGATGACGTCAAAGGGGTCTCCTTGATCGATTACATTAAGGATTTGACCATCGTTGCGGTTGTCGGAGAGGTGGGTTTCGGTCAGGTGGTCGGCATCGGTGAGTGCCTGCTTGATCCGGCCAGTAATGAAGCCGAAGTCGCCTTTTCCATCAGCAAACCCTTTCAGAATAAGGGCCTGGGCAAAATGCTGCTAAACAAACTGGCCTTTGCGGCGCGGGAAAATGGCATTTCCGGTTTGATGGCCTATACATCCACGCAAAATAGAGGGATGATTAAACTGTTTAAATCGCTACCCTATAAAGTCGACAGTTTTTTCGACGGTGAGATGCTCAAGCTCAGCTGTAAGTTCAATCAACCCCTCTAGTTTTTAATTCATAAATGGCCTTTTTGCCGCTGAGCAGTGTTCTCCGCGGGTTTATGACCTCAACGTACTTCAAGTACGCCTCGATCATAAACCCTTGTGCGGCCGCGCTCAACGCCAAAAATCCTCATTTCTGAATTAAAAACAGGATATAATTAAAAAGGTTGCAGCGAAAGACAGGTCCTATTCGCAAGAAATTGAAAATTGAACTACTTTCTGTGGCTGCTGCCTGCTCGCTGCTGGCTGCTGGCATTTTATCTGAGCAGGTGACGAGCAGCCAGTTGCCAGAAGCCAGAAGCAAATGATGACTTCAACAATTAAGGAAACCAAGATGTCCAATCATAAAATTATTTTTTTGCCTCATGAAACAGAGATTGGCGTGCCCGACGGCGAAACCATTATTCATGCCGCCATGGAGGCCGGCGTCCATGTTAACGCCTCCTGCGGCGGAGAAGGTGTTTGCGGTAAATGCCGCGTCCGGATTGAAGAAGGAACGGTTGACGGCGGCATCAGTGAAAAAATCAGCCCGCAAGATCAGGACAAGGGCTTTCGATTGGCCTGCCAGGCTGCTGTAAAAAGCGATCTGGCCGTACGTATCCCAGTTGAATCGGCCATAGATGCCAGTGCCTTGCGCACCCTGATGGCTCCGCGTAAAACCGCCCATATACAGGAAATGAATTTTGATGAGTTAAAGGAAAAGGGCCTGTTTGTGGCGCCGGTGGAAAAGAAGTTTCTGCAACTCCCGGAGCCGACATTGCAGGACAATCTGTCGGATATCACCCGTCTGATTATGCATTTAAAAGCCAAGTATGATGAACATCGTCTGGATGTCGCCTTGTCGGTTATTCGCAAAATGCCGGATGTCATCCGCCAAAAGGATTTTGAAGTCACCGCCACGCTCGTGCGGCCGGTCCGCGATATCGGCAAAACCCGCCTGATCAATGTGCAACCGGGGGATACCACCCGTCGCAGTTATGCGATTGCCATGGATATCGGCACCACCACCATTTACGGTCAGGTTATTGATTTGATCAGCGGTGACGTATTGGCCGAGCACGGCGATTTCAACGGCCAGATCAGTTACGGTGAAGATATCATTTCGCGGATTGTGTATGCTGAAAAACCGGGCGGCCTGCAGCGCCTGCATGAAGTCGTCATGGGTACGATCAATAAAATACTCGCTAAGATTATCAAGCAATCCGGCATCGACCATGAGGATCTGGCCACTATCACACTGGCCGGCAACACGACCATGACCCAGCTGATGCTCAAAATTAACCCACGATACATCCGGCGCTCACCATATGTGCCGGCGGCGACGCTCTATCCCCCAACACGAGCCAAGGATCTGGGGATGGCGGTGGGGGATCATGTGTCGGCTCTGGTTTACCCGGCTGTTTCCAGCTATGTTGGTGGTGATATCGTGGCAGGTGTCATGGGATCTGGCATTTACCGGACCCAGAAGTTGACGCTTTATTTGGATGTCGGGACCAATGCGGAAATTGTGATCGGCAACCAGGACTGGCTTGCCTGTGCAGCCTGTTCGGCCGGACCGGCTTTTGAAGGCGGCGGTCTCAAATTTGGCATGCGGGCTGAAAAAGGGGCTATTGAAGATTTTTCAATTGATCCGATTAGTTATGAACCCATGATCATTACCATCGGCAACGTTCGTCCCAAAGGCATCTGCGGATCGGGCCTAATCACCATGGTCGCTACCCTGTTTGAGTTGGGTGTCATCAACAATCTGGGCAAATTTAATCGGGATCTGAAAACAGACCGCATCCGCGAAAACGAAGGGGTTTACGAGTATGTTATGGCATGGAAGGATGATACGCAAATCGATCGCGATGTCGTTCTGACCGAAATCGATATCGAAAACCTCATCCGGGCCAAGGGCGCCATTTACAGTGGATGCATGACCTTGCTGACTGAAGTCGGCATGAATATACAGGATATCGAACACATTATACTGGCCGGTGGCTTCGGCAGCTATGTGGATTTGGAAAAAGCCATGGTGATTGGATTGCTGCCCGAAATGGATCCCGCCAAGGTCACCTTTATTGGCAACGGTTCATTGATGGGTGCCCGCATGAGCAGTTTGACGAACCGGATTCGTAAAGATGTGGTCGAGGTGACTGAAAAGATGACGAATTTTGAATTATCCGACACGCCCTCCTACATGGATAATTATATCGCTGCTCTGTTTTTACCGCACACCGACATCAATCAATTTCCCAAATTAAAAGCCCGTCTTGAAGCCCGCCAGAAAAACGGATAATGAATCGGATTTATTAAGAAATTTCTATTTAGTGAAGCTCCGCTCTTGACAAAGCCATCCACCCTAGATAAATAGCAATATTCTGCATTTAGCTTATGATGGGGGGACTCCGGGATACGTCAAAACCACCCGCGGAAACTGACATCCGAAACACCGATTTTGGGTGCGATTTTCTCCCCTCTTCCTGCGATAAAGACATTATATCTACCGTCTGTAGATTCATAAAATAAATAAAAATATGAAAGGGGGGCTTGATAAATTCGTGAGCACCCGTGCGGGTTTGCTCTGCTGAGGATAGGAGATCGTTACGAGAAGTATTTACTACTAATCACCTCAATAGCTGTTGGATAGAGACAAGGAGGTAACATTGGGTTTTGAATTTGCAAAAGAAAAATATTCCGGTGGAATAAAGGAAATTACCTTAGGACAGGGAGATAAGGCCGTCACGGTCGGCGGTGCTACCTGTTATCCATTTTACAGTTTCGAAGGCGAAATGCCCCATAAGCCCAGGGTTGCCATGGAAATATGGGATATGGAACCGGAGGAATGGCCTGAAGCCGCTCTAAGCCCGTTTAAGGATGTGATCTCGGATCCGGCGGCCTGGGCAAAGAAATGCGTTGATGAATACGGGGCCGATATGATCGTGTTGCAACTGAAAAGCACCGATCCCAACGGCCAGGATGCCGGTGCGGATGCGGCGGCAGCCACGGTCAAGAAAGTCCTCGATGCCATCGACGTGCCGCTGGTCGTCTGGGGCACAGCCAATGTTGAAAAAGACGAGGAAGTGCTCAAGAAAATTGCCGAGGAGTGCCAGGGCAAAAACCTGATTCTGGGCCCTGTGGAGGACAAAAACCACAAGGGCATCGGCGCGGCTGCCATGGGTTTCGGGCATACCATTATTTCTTCATCGCCCATCGATGTGAACCTGGCCAAACAGTGCAACATTCTACTTGAGAACCTGGGGGTCTCGATGGACAAACTGATCATCGATCCGACCACCGGTGGTCTGGGTTACGGGCTGGAATATTCCTACTCCGTAATGGAGCGCATCCGCATGGCGGCACTGGCACAGGGGGACGACAAGCTGCAGCTGCCCCTGATCAACAATCTGGGCAACGAGGTTTGGAAATGCAAAGAGGCCAAACAGCCTGTGGATGAGGCGCCCACCTTGGGCGATCCCGAAAAACGCGGCGTTTTGATGGAAGCCGTGGGGGCCGTTGCTTATCTGATGGGCGGTTCCGATGTGCTCATCATGCGCCATCCCGAATCGATCCGGTTGGTCAAAGCCTATATCGATCTGGTGTATGAAGGCGGTGTGGCCACCGATGTGCCCGGCATCCAAAAGCAGCTGGCTGATGTCGATATCGACCTGCTGGCGCTTTCTCCGGAGCCGGATCTGACCATCGAAGAGGAAAAGAAAGCCGCTCCGGCCAAAAAGGCGGCGCCCAAACCTGAAAAGAAAGCCGCAGCGGCGCCTGCAAAAGAAGCTGCGCCCGAGCCGGAGAAAAAAGTAGCGCCACCGGCCGAGCCGGCAGCCGCCGAAGCGCCCAAGGTCGAAGCGGCACCTGAAGTGGATGCAGCTGCGCAGGCCGAAGCGGCAGCCAAAGCCAAAGCTGAAGTCGAAGCCAAAGCCAAAGCCGATGCCGAAGCTCAGGCCAAAGCCGCCGAAGAAGCCAAAGCTAAGGCGGAAGCTGAAGCTGCAGCCAAAGCCGAGGCCGAAGCCAAGGCCAAGGCCGAAGCCGAGGCCAAACAGGCGGCTGAGGAAAAAGCCAAGATCGAAGTCGAGCTCGATGAGATCAGACAAAAACGAGCCAAGGAACGTGCTGATCTGGTTGCCAAACGCGCCGCTGCTGAAAAGGAGGCCGTCCCAAAGACGCCGGCCGCCGAGCAAAAATCGAATGTGGAGAAGCTGATCGATAATCTAAACTGGATCCATAAACGCTAACCATCAGCGGTTTTTGATGAGATTTACGTAGCATTCACAGACGCATTACAAAAAAAAATACTTGGGAGGAACCACTTATGCCAGAACCAACTGAAGTCAAGGAAAAGGTCGCGCAAAAGGCTAAAAAAGTTGCCGATCCGGTCGCGGCCACAACTGACACGGCCAGTCAACAGATGATTCTGCGTGCCCAAAAACTGGGTGTCGAAACTATCTTTGACCGGGCTGTCACCATGAAACCCTGTAACATCGGGATTCAGGGCACCTGTTGTAAAAACTGCGCCATGGGCCCCTGCCGTCTGCCGCTTCCGAAATCCGGGATCGAGGGTGAAGATGAGCGCAAGGGACTCTGCGGTGCCACCGCCAACACCATTGCGGCCCGTAACTTTGCGCGCATGGTAGCGGCTGGTGCAGCCGCCCATTCCGATCACGGGCGCAACGTGGCCGAGGTATTTTTGTCGGTCGCCAATAAGGAAACCGGTGACTACAAAATCAAAGACCCCAACAAACTACTGGCGATTGCCCCTCATTTTGGGGTCGACATCACAGTCGAAGTCGATGGTGAAGAAGTCGATCGCAATCTGGATGAAATCGCCCAGGAGGTAGCGGAAAAGGCTATGGCCGAATGGGGCAAGCCCGAAGGCGAGCTGGATTACCTCAAACGCGCTCCCAAGCAGCTTTATGAACGCTGGCAAAAATTGGGCGTGTTGCCGCGCAATATTGACAGAGAAATTGTAGAAATCATGCATCGAACCCACATGGGCGTTGATCAGGATTACAAAAACATCATCAAACAATGCACCCGGGCGGCATTGGCCGACGGCTGGGGCGGATCCATGATTGCCACCGATTTGCAGGATGTCATGTTTGGCACGCCGTTTCCGCTTCAATCCGAGGCCAACCTCGGCATCATGAAAGAAGACCAGGTCAACATCATTATTCACGGGCACGAGCCGGTTCTATCTGAAATGATCGTGGCGGCGGCCCAGTCTCAGGAAATGGTGGACTATGCCAAAACAAAAGGCGCCAAGGGCATCCAGCTGGGCGGCATTTGCTGTACCGGCAACGAGATTCTGCAGCGCCACGGGGTGCCACCGGCCGGCACTTTTCTGCAGCAGGAGCTGGCCATTGTGACTGGTGCCTGCGATGCTATGGTGGTTGATGTTCAGTGTGTTTTTCAGAACCTGGCCAATGTGGCCAAATGTTTTCATACCAAACTGATTACCACCCACCCGATTGCCCGCATGGAACAAGACAATGTCACCCACATCGAATTCGATGAGCACCATGCCATGGAAGACGCCAAAAAAATCGTTAAAATGGCCATCGATAACTTCGAAAATCGTGATGCCGATGTGATGATCCCCGGCCAGAAAGCCGCGCAGATTGCGGGTTTCGGCGTCGAGTCGGTTCAATATCATCTGGGAGGCACCTTCCGCGGCTCTTATTACACGCTCAATGACAATATCATCAACGGCCGCATCCGAGGGATTGCCGGCGTGGTGGGCTGCAACAATGCCCGCACGCGGCACAACGAAGCGCACCTGACGCTGGTCAAAGAACTGGTCAAAAACGACGTCATCGTTTTGACCACCGGCTGCAACGGCATCGCCTGCGCCATGGAAGGCCTGCTGACGCCCGGGGCAGCTGCAGTTTACTGCGGGCCGGGTCTGGCCGAGGTGTGTGAGACCGTGGGTATTCCACCGGTGCTGCATCTGGGCTCCTGTGTGGACAACAGCCGGATTTTGCTGGCGGCCACCGAGGTGGTCAAAGCCGGTGGACTGGGCAATGACATCCAGGATCTGCCGGCCGCCGGTGCGGCTCCAGAGTGGATGAGCGAAAAGGCCATCAGCATCGGCCACTATTTCGTGACCTCGGGTGTCTACACCCTGTTTGGCGTTAATCTGCCCACTTCAGGCGCCCCGGTTTTTCAACAATATCTGTTTGAGGAACTGGAGAAAATTTATGGCGGCAAGTGGGATCTGGCGGTCGATCCCATCGAAATGGCGCGCAAGATGATTGCCCATATCGATACAAAACGCAAAGAGCTAGGCATCGACAAAGCGCGTGAGCGGGTCCTGATGGACATGGCGGATCGCCAGAAACTCGAGGCCTAAAATAATTATAAATTAAAGGATTTTGGAATCTTAGGATTTAATCTACTTGTTAATCCCTCAATTCCTTAATTCACAATTTATTAGTTAACGATTATAAATCACAAATTAAAATCCTCAGAAAAGGAGGAAACTGTATGTCTAAGCTAGTTGCATTCGCCGCGATTCAAGGTGGCTACAACGTTGTGTCGCAGGTTGAAGGTGAATATCAAAAAGCGCTGGATACCTTCAATGCAGATACCAAGGTGGGATTTCCCAACACCGCCTATTATCTGCCGGTTATTTATTCACTGTTGGGAATCAAAGTCGAAACCCTGGAAGACATTCAAAAGGCGCTGGATGTGGCGCGCAAGCTGTTGCCGCCGCACATCAAAGGCATGAACCATCTGCCCTATTTGGGGCCGTTACTGGATGCCGGCATGGCCACCCTGTTTGCTTTTGAAATCAGAGAGGCCTTGCGCTATTTGAACGAACCGGATTTTTATCTGCATTCCGAGGATATCGATGAGGATGCCGGCAAAATCTGGCTGGGGGCTGCCGATGATACCGTTTTCCGTAAACGCGGGGTGGAGTTTGTGGACGGAAGCGCACCGGGTTTTGCCGCCATCGTCGGTGCTGCGCCGGATCCTGAAATTGCCAAAGAGATTGTCGAGGATTACCAGAAACGCAGTCTGTACATTTTCCTGGCCGCCGGTCACAATAACACCTCGGTGGCCCAGCAGCTGCTGGAGGCCGGGGTTCAGATCGGCTGGAACACCCGCATCGTGCCCTTTGGTCCGTATATTTCATCGGCCATTTTTGCCCTGGGTTTTGCCAACCGGGCGGCCATGGCCTTTGGCAACGTCCAGCCGGGTGATTATAAAACCATGTTGCTGTACAACAAGAACCGCATCTTTGCCTTTGTAAATGCCCTGGGCGAAGTCGGCACCGATTGGGCCGGCGCGGCCGCGGGATGCGTCAACTGGGGTTTCCCGACCCTGGCCGACACTGACATTCCCGAAGTTCTGCCCACCGGAATCTGTACCTATGAGCATGTGGTGGCCAACGTGCCCCACGATGAAATGGTCCAAAAATCGGTCGAAGTTCGCGGGCTGAAAGTCAGTGTATCTTCGATCGAGATTCCCTGCTCCTTCGGACCGGCTTATGAAGGCGAGCGTGTGCGTGGCGCGGACCTGTATGCCCAGATGGGCGGCGGCAAGACTCAGTGCACCGAGCTGGTCAAGATGGCGGAGATGAATGAAATCGATGACGGCAAAGTCGAGGTTATCGGCCCGGACATCAGCGAGATCAAAGAGGGCGAGACCATGCCGCTGGGCATTTACGTCCAGATCGCCGGGCGTGAATTCCAGACCGATTTTGAGCCGATCATCGAGCGCCAGATCCACCATTTGATCAATTATATTCAGGGCATCATGCATATCGGCCAACGCGATATCGCCTGGATCCGGGTCAGCAAAGCCGCCATCGAAAAGGGTTTTACCTTGAAGGATATCGGTACGGTGCTACATGCTAAATTCCATCAGGATTTCCAGAAAATCGTCGACAAGGTCCAGGTAACCCTCTACACCGATAAAAAGGATGTGGATGATCTGACCAAGCGCGCACGCGGCGAATACAAAACCCGTGATGAGCGTGTCGAAAAGATGACCGATGAGGATGTGGAAACCTATTACTCCTGCACCCTGTGCCAGTCCTTTGCGCCCAATCATGTCTGTACGGTCAGCCCTGAGCGGACCGGACTGTGCGGGGCCTATAACTGGATGGACTGCAAGGCATCTTTTGAAATCAATCCCACCGGTCCCAACCAGCCGATCGAAAAGGGCGAATGCCTGGATCCGGTTCTGGGCCAGTGGAAGGGTGTCAATGAATTTGTGCAAAAGGCTTCCCGCGGGGCCGTGGATCATTACAACTTTTACTCCATGGTCCATGATCCCATGACCACCTGCGGTTGCTGTGAATGCATCGCTGCCATGCTGCCGTCCTGCAACGGTGTCATGACCGTTGGACGCGACTATTCCGGGGAAACCCCCTGCGGTATGAAGTTCACCACCCTGGCGGGCGTCATGGGTGGTGGTGCATCTTCTCCGGGATTTGTCGGTCATTCCAAGTTCAACATCACCCAGCGCAAATTTATCCTGGGCGATGGCGGGATCAAACGCCTGGTGTGGATGCCGAAAGATCTGAAAGAGGAAATCCGCGAACGGCTGGTCAGACGTGGCGAGGAAGTCGGCATGCCTGATCTGATTGATCGCATTGCCGATGAGACCGTTGGTGTCACCGAGGAAGAGATTCTGCCCTTCCTGCAGGAGAAAAAACATCCGGCACTGGAAATGGATCCGATCATCGGAGGCTAATGTAAATCCGTTGCGTGTTGCGCGTTGCGGGTTTGCGGGTTTCTGAATCATGAATCCCGTGTACTTTGACGCGTAACTCGCAACACGTAACTCGTAACACGAAACAAGGAGAAAAAGATGGCATTAACCGGTATTCAGATTTTTAAATTACTGCCGAAAACCAACTGCAAGGAATGCGGTGTGCCGACCTGTCTGGCATTTGCCATGAATCTGGCTTCCGGCAAAGCGGAATTGGACAACTGCCCTTACGTCTCGGATGAAGCCCGGGAGCAACTGGCAGAAGCCTCTGCGCCGCCGATTCGCCCGGTGCCCATCGGCAAAGGTGTTCGTGCCGCCACATCGGGCGGAGAAACGGTTCAGTACCGTCATGAAAAGACCTTTTATAATCCCACCCTGCTGGCTGCTACCGTCCAATCTGACATTGCTGAGGCGGATCTCGAAACCAAACTTAAAGCCTGGAATGCACTTCAATATGAACGGGTGGGTTTGAACCTTCGACCGGAACTGGTGGCGCTCAAAGATGCCGCTGGGGATAAGGACGCATTTGCCAATACAGCCAAAAAAATTGCTGAAACCTCTGAGTTTAATCTGGTGCTGATGACCGAAGACCCAGGAGTTATGAAAGCAGCCGTTGATGCTTGTGGATTCAAGCGTCCGTTGCTGTATGCGGCCACTGACAACAATGTGGATGAAATGGGCGCCCTGGCCAAAGAACAAAATTTGCCCGTAGCGGTGAGAGCCGATTCGGTGGAAGGTCTGGTACCGTTGACCGAAAAACTCACCGAGATGGGAATAAGAGATATTGTTCTGGACCCCGGATCCCGTGAAATTAAGCAGACCCATCAGGACCAGGTGTCCATTCGTCGGGCAGCCCTTAAGGACCTGAATCGTTCCGTGGGCTTTCCCACCATCATTTTTCCGAATGAGATGGCCTCAAATCTGGACATGGAGACGTTGATTGCCGGGACGTTTATCGCCAAATACGGCGGCATTGTTGTCCTTTCGGATTTTGTCGGCGAAAGTCTGTTTCCCCTCCTGCTGGAACGCTTAAATATTTTTACGGATCCCCAGCGACCGATGACGGTAACCGAAGGTATTTATGAAATCAATAATCCGGATGAAAATTCACCCGTGATGGTGACAACCAATTTTGCGTTGACATACTTTATCGTTTCCGGTGAAATCGAAGGCAGTCGGGTTCCCTCCTGGTTGCTGATCAAGGATTCCGAAGGCCTATCGGTCATGACTGCCTGGGCGGCTGGTAAATTTGCCGGGGATGATGTCGGCATGTTCGTCAAAAAATGTGGAATTGCGGACAAGATCAAGAACCAGGAACTCATCATCCCGGGATATGCCGCCGCCATTGCCGGGGATGTTGAGGAAGAACTGTCGGGTTGGCAGATTACGGTAGGGCCAAGAGAAGCGGCCCATATCCCTGGATTCCTCAAGGCAAGATAAAGTCGCATGGAATGTTGGAAAACTGGAACAATGGAATAATGGGAGATAGGCCTCGAAAAATCACGTATTGTTAAATTTCGTTGATCGTGACCTGTTCAACACGGGCAGCTTTTCATTGTGAATACCCATTTTTGCATGATTCCACCATTCCATTATTCCAATTGGGGCCAAGCCCCTAACGTGTAGGAGGGAGGGTCTATGTATTTAATCGGAGAAAGCTTAAACGTCATATCAAAAAAGATCGGCACGGCCTTCAAAGAAAGGGACCCCAAGCCGATCCAGGAGGAGGCCCTTTTCCAGAAGGAAAAGGGGATGGATTACATCGACATCAACCTCGGTCCGGCCAAAAAAGACGGCCATGAGCTGATGCCATGGGTGGTGCAGACCGTTCAGGAAGTTGTCCCGGATGTGCCGCTGGCACTGGATACTTCCAATATCGATGCCATCGAGGCGGCACTCAAGGTCTACAAGGAAACCCCGCAGCCGCCGCTGGTTAATTCGATCATGGTTCGTCCCGAGCGCTACGAGCGCATGGTTCCGCTGGCTGTTGAACACAATGCGGACTTCATTGCTCTGATGTGGGGGCCCGAGGGCTTGCCGCGCGATGAAAATGAGCGGGCGGCGCTGGCGGTCGAGTTGCTGTATTTTGCCAATGAAGCCGGAATCCCCAACGAAAAAATCTGGGTCGACGGCATCGTTACCCCCGTTAACATTCAGCAGCCCCAGCTGATCAGTCTGATGACCTTTCAACAAATGCTGCCTGAAATTGCACCGGGAGCCAAGAGCACCTGCGGTCTTTCCAATATTTCCAACGGACCGCCGGACCACCTGCGTCCCATTTTGAATCAGACGTATATGGTTATGCTCGAAAAATATGGTATGTATTCTGTGATTGCCGACCCACTGGATGACGCCCTGATCGATATTGCCAAGGGCAAGCGTCAGGACATCGTCGATCTGATATACGGTATGCTGGATGGCGACGAGCCGGACATGGGATCGCTTTCTGAAGAGATGCAGAATTACGCTAAAACCGTCAATGTCATTCTAGGAAAATCATTGTATTCGGATTCCTGGCTTGAGCTTTAAGATCGATCGAGTCGATGGATGCGCGTTTCGGTTTGCCGGTTTTAGCGCGCATCGATTTGCATGATATTCAATCGAAAAAGCCCCTCCTTTTATCGGGGGGGCTTTTTTTATCTTCAACGGTTCGTTTGCTGTTTGTCGTCCGTGGCATGAGGCATTACATTTTACTACAGGCCATTTGATTTCCAACGGACAACGGACCACTGACAACGGTCTGTGATGTTACTGGACTTTCAGAACGATCATTTCCCCTGGTATCCGAATGAGCAAACCGATCGTCTCGCGAAAGGGTTGCGTTTTCTTGAAATCGGCCTTGAACTTTGATACTCTACAGATGTCGGAAGACAGAGGTCAGAAATCAGATATCTGATAGCAAGAACCCAGAAGTCAGAAGACGGAATAAAGATCGTAAAAACTCAATGATGCGCTATTTTTTTCTGTCCCCTGTCGTCTGTCCTCTGTTTTCCGAACTAAGGGATAAATACGGTGAAAGTCAAATCCAAAGCACTTGAAGTAAATCTGGCGGACTATCACGTCGATGTCGCCATAGATGCAAAATATTCAACCCTGCAGGAGGTCATGTCCCAATACTATGGGCTGATGGAAGGGTTGAACACCCTTTTAAAAGAACTTTCCCATCCGTATAGGAATTGGCGCTTTATTGTAATCGAAACGCGCAAGTATTCCCTCGAATATTTTCATTTGATTAAGAATCATCCTAAGGGTCCGGCAGCAGCAAATCTATTAATCGATATATTTTTTGATGCCGCCGGGTCTGATGTTGAAATGGATGTCAAGGTCGATGCCATTGATAACCTGCAATTGTTTTTGCAAAAAGTCATCAAGGAATCCGATTCGGCTCTGGAAGCTTTTTTACCCTCTATCGATAGCGCCTTTGCGCGAATCTTTAATCTGCCCGACGACATTTTTGCCCTCTTTGCGCGCAGCTATTATCAAATCAATCGATTGGCGGAAACTTTCCTGAACTGTGCTCTTGAATCAGATGGTGTCTATCGTGCCATCAACCGGTTACTCATAAAATATTATAATGTCACCTATGGATACTGGTTAAGCCAAAGTGATCCCCGAGCGTGGTTTGAAGAGGAAATTGCCGAAATTGATCGACACGGCTCTTATACGGAATTCTTTAATCATATTTCACACACGCAGCTGGAGGATTGGAGCCGGCAGCTAGAACAGATGACACATCACCAAAAACTGGGATCCGACCAAACACTGGCCGCAATCCTGAAACTTCCCGGGTTCAACCAGATTGTTGAACAATACCGTCAAATCCCGCGGCATTTAATGACAAAAGCAGGTGGAAACGGAACTGGCCGGCATCTCAAGCTGATATTTTTATTTCATATAATGAGCATTGCCGGATTATCGCTCATTCATGAGGAAACGTTGCGGGACATCAACCAGACACTGGGCTGGATTATCGAAAATGAAAATTACCGTGACATTCAAAAGCTGATTGAGAAAACCTTTTCGATATTAAAAGAGCGCGCCAGCATGTACCCGGCCACGGCACTCAATTGCGTGCTTAATATGGGTAAAGGTGTTTACAAAACCGACGATATTGATCTCATTAATTTTTTCATCGATTCGGTTATTGATCTAGGCTTTGCCTCGCCCAATATTAAGGGGGTCGATAATAACTGGCAAATACAGGTCAACAAGACCCACATTCTAAATATCCGCACCTGGTTGGAATTGATCGAATTAGATCCCAAGCGGTCCATTCGCTTGCTGTCCGCATTGATTATCCATCTGTCCCTTTGCGGTGTGTTTATCAAGGATATCGACCTTTTTCCGCGCGATATTACTCAGCTGTTAAATAGCGGCATCGCTTCGGTTTACAACTTGGCCAAGCAGCTGTCACGGTTATTCCCGGTTTATTTCAATGATATCGGCGCCGAGGGCCGGCTAAGGGATATTTCCACGCGTATCGATGAGATATCCCGACGCCGGGATATTCTGATTCATTACCTCAGAAAGCAAAGTCATGTCGAAAGCAGCAACCGCATCATCGATTTGATGGAGGCGGTCCTCTATTTCTGGCAAACCCGCGATAAGGCGCGGCTGGCGCCATATGTGCCGCCGGTCATCTACGATCAGATCGAAACCCGGGGACCATTCATCGATGGTGTGTTTCAGATTATGGGGCATCTGAAAGAAAAGGGTATTCACGGTCCAATCGATCTGCTTGCGATCAGCGAAAAAAAGGTCGCGCAATGGCTGACCGCCATTAAAGGTGTGTCCGAACGCGACTGTGAATGCATTGAACTTGCGGTGGCCTTTTACAAGATGCTGAACCAGAAATATAACTTTGATTTAATTGAGCTAGATACATACCTGGCCCAGCTTCGCACAGAGGCCTTGCCGGATTTAAACCGACTCGAACTGGCTTTGAGGGAACCGGATTTGCACAAGCAGCTGTTTATGCTGTTGGAGTATATGGAAAAATTGCAGGCCGTCATTCTGTCTGATGAAACATTTGAAATCCGGCAGGATATCTACAAAAAAAGACATATTACCATCGATATTCCGTCAATGTACGGCAGCTATCATGAAATGAAGTTTGACTGCCTGGGGCTTACCCTTCGTCTCGAGTCTCTGGTTAATGTGCTATTTGAAGAACTGATTGAGAACATCGACCTCAGCCTGATTACCAAAGCCACCTTTCATCAAATATACAGTTTGTTGCGTTTGTTTGACAGGGCTTTGAAATTGGACGGCATCTCATCCAAGGAATTCGAGCGTCAGCTTGAATTTCTGGCCCATTCCCTGGAAGTCAAGGGCTTCACCTTAACCCAGTATCTGGATATCTTTAAAGGATTTGCCCAGGCTGTTAAGAATATTGTCAATGATTATTTTAACAATATTCACGGTCAAAATCTCACCCGAATTTTTACACAGACGCAGCAAGATACGCTGCTGCCGAAATTTTTACCACCCAACGAGATCATCGACAGCGAAAATCTGCAACTGCGCGTTTCCGAAATTTTTTTCCGGGATCGCATTGCCCTGAGTTTAGGACTGCAACAGCTTGACCTGTTTTTAAGCCGGATTTTAAGCACCCTGTTTCAACAATCCTACAAGTTACCCAAAGATAAGCTTCAGCGATTGCTGCTGTATGATCCGCAAAATTCGATTACACCGATTGATTCCTCTTTAGCCCGATTAACGGGCATCATCTATCTGGGCAATAAGGGACTCAATATGGTCCGGCTGAAAAGTTTCGGATATCCGATTCCGCCGGGTTTCATCATTACCACCGAAGTGTTCCGTTGCCGGGAGATCATTGAAAGCTATCCGCCGGCCGAGCAGAACTTTAAGGAAAAAATTATTGAGAATATATCTGTACTGGAAAAGGAGACGGGTAAGATATTTGGTGACCGCCACAATCCATTGCTGCTTTCAGTGCGCAGCGGCTCTTCCATATCACAACCCGGGATGATGGATACCCTGTTAGATGTCGGCAACAATGAAAATATTACCGAGGGGATTGCCAAAAAGTCGGGTAATGCCTGGTTTGCCTGGGATAATTACCGCCGCTTTTTACAATGCTACGGTATGGCTTTCGGCCTGAAGCGTGATGACTTCGATGCCATTATCAGCGAATCCAAGCAGCGGCTTGGAATCCCCCTCAAAAGAGAGTTTACCGGAAACCAGATGCGCGAAGTGGCCCTCGCCTATAAGCAATTGATTCAGGATGCCGGCATCGAGGTGGTTGAAGATCCTTACGAGCAACTGCATCTGGCCATCAAAGGGGTGCTGGCTTCCTGGGAATCATCCAGAGCGATGGCTTATCGACGGATTATCGGCATCTCAGAGGACTGGGGCACGGCTGTTACGGTTCAGGCAATGGTCTATGGCAATATGTCCCAACAGTCCGGCACCGGCGTGGTATTTACGCATAATCCGCGCTGGTCCGCTGATACGCTGAAACTCTGGGGAGATTTTACGATCGGCAATCAGGGGGAAGATGTTGTCTCGGGACTGGTGAAGACCATGCCCATATCGATTTTTCAACAGGAAATCGAAATGCGCGAAACCGACATTACAATGGAAACCCATTTTCCTGAAATATACGGTGCATTGATGGACTGGGCCCATGACCTGATTGATGAAAGAGGGTGGAGCCCTCAGGAAATTGAGTTTACCTTCGAAGGGCCTTCCCCGGATGATCTATATTTGTTGCAAACGCGTGACATGGCTATTCGTGAACGTAAGCAGGTGTTGACTTTTGATTTCGAAAAAGACCCCCAGAAATTGTATCTAGGGCATGGCGTCGGTGTAAGCGGCGGTGCCATGAGCGGCCGACTGGTTTTCACCCTGGAAGAAATTGAAGAATGGCGGGTGCTGGACCCCGGCGCCAATTTGATTTTGGCCCGCAACGATACGGTGCCCGATGACATTCAGGAAATTCATGCCGCCGACGGGTTGTTGACTGCCCGCGGGGGGCTTACTTCTCACGCAGCCGTCATCGCGCATCGGCTGGGAAAAACCTGCGTGGTCAGCTGTACCAATCTGGATTGCAATGAAAAAGAGAAATATTGTGAGTTTAATCAGCTCAAAATAAAATCGGGCGAACACATCAGCATTGACGGTCATGAAGGGCCGGTTTATCAAGGTTTGATCAGAGTCAAAGAAGCCCCGAAAGGAGCCAATTAGACATGGGCACGGATACTTTGCATTCAGAGGGCAGAAAGTTGGGTGTAAACGGGTTTGGTCGCATTGGAAAATTGACACTCTGGCACCATGTCGGCCGTAAATTTTTCGATGAAATCATTGTTAATATCGGACGTCAGCCGGGCACCGGCCTGGCAGACATTGCCCATTATCTTGAACGGGATTCAACTTACGGCTGGCTGCATGGCTATCTTCATGGTCATAGCGGCCAACCGGTTATCGAAGATCTAAATGAAGAAGGTGGCACCATGACAGTGGATGGTGTTCGAGTGCGGTTTTTAAGAACCCATCGCAATCCGGTTGAGATCGGCTGGCGCGGCTATGACGTGCGGCTGGTGGTGGATACCACCGGCAAATTTCTGGATCCGACTATGGACGCCGACTATGATGGAGGCGCTCTCAGGGGCCATCTCGAGGCCGGTGCTGAAAAGGTGATTGCCTCGGCTCCGTTTAAGTTTAAGGACAAAGGTGTTTCTGCTCCTGAAGATTCGGTGACCACCGTGATGGGCATCAATGAAAATGACTATGACCCCAGACGTCATAAAATCATATCAAATGCCTCCTGCACAACCACCTGTTTGGCCCATATGGTCAAGCCGTTGATCAATGCCTTCGGGCCTAAAAAAATCATGTCGGCATCCATGGCCACTGTGCATGCGGCCACCGGGTCTCAAGAAGTGCTCGACCGGCTGCCGAAAACCGGCAAGACTGATCTTCGCAAAAATCGAAGCATCATGAATAATATCATTCTAACCACTACCGGTGCGGCCAATGCATTGAGATTGGTTATCCCGGAAATGGAGGAGATCGCCTTCATTGCTGAATCCGTTCGTGTCCCGGTTCAAACCGGCTCGTTGATTATTCTGGTGGTCAACCTTCAAGAAGAACCGAGTGGTCCTTTTATTACGCGGGATACGATCAATGATATATTTGAGCAGGCAGCCGGAAAAAACTCCCAGGGCTACCTCTATTTTACGAATAGACAGAATGTATCCGGCGATATGATTGGCCTGCCGCGGGTTGCCGCCACAATCGAGGGTCACGAAACCCATACCCGCACGGCTGAGGCGACCATCGATTTGAATAAAGTGCCCGGTTTGGAAAAAGAATCATTTCCCAAGTTAAATGAATCCATTATCCGGGTGCCGGTTACCCAGGCGGTTATCTATGGTTGGTATGACAATGAGATGGGGAGTTATGTGAATATTTTAGGAGATCGGACGGTGTCTATCGCGGAAAGCATGTAAAGAGATTTAAGCGCTGCGATCAAAAATAAAACCACGAAAACACGAAATTCCACCGCCAACCATTATAATTTATGAGCAAAAGATTTTCGGTATAAGTGGTTGTAGAAAAAAAAGGAATAACGAAATGTTTTTTAACAACCGCTAAAAAAAGATCGAAAACATATTTCTTTTTCGTGTTTTCGTCTTTTCGAGCTTTCGTGGTAATTTTTATTTATTTGGAAGATAGAACAGAAACTGCGCTTCCTGCCAACCACTTTGGCGATACCTTACTCCGCAAAACCATAGTGGAAGATTTCATATTCGGTTTTGCCGCCCAGCAAGGCATCAATTTGGTCTTGGATTTGCTTACGCTGGTCGCTTTGCACCCACCGCTTCCAATCGTCTGATGTTTCCCACGTACTGATGACGAGGAATTCTTCCGGTTTCTCAAGATTTCGCATCGTTTCACCGGTGATGTAGCCGGGCTGCTGATTTGCCATCGATCGCATTTCCCGGAAAAGCGGTATCATTTTTCTAGCTTTATCTTCCGGTATTTTTCGCCGAATCAATATTTTAACAGCCATTAGATACTCCTCATCTCCAATAGGTTAAAAACTCTCGATTGACTGCGCTGGATACGGCTTGCCCCGCAGGACGCCACGGGCACGCGGTTCTATAAAACAATTTCGTATCGCTTTATCCTAAAAGGCTAACTT
>JASFIV010000009.1:0-38234 GCA_050122475.1 Desulfobacterales bacterium
ATCTCACCGATGGCATAGCGCACACCGGCTTCGGACAGATAACGGGCGCGGCGGGTATCATTGCTGGTTGAAGTGCTGGCCATGGAAGACGAAAACAGCGAAACCATGGCAACACCCAGAGTGCCGAATATGAGCATCAACACCACGACATAGATCAGCACATTACCCGCAGTGCCGGAGCGCCGATGGACCCATAGCGGAAAATATCGCTCGGAATTCTGGTGTGCTATCGTTTTCATGAGACTGCCATTGCCATGGGATTTAGTCTATTGTTTGATTCCGGTTCTCAGCGTTAAAGAAACCGGGCGCAAATCATATCAGCCGCCTGATGGCGCTGCCACCATATTTCTGGGAAATATGCGGGCATTGAACTGCCGGCTGAATCGTTCCGGAACAAAATTAAAACTAATTTCAATGGCCTGAACTTCATCGTTGCCGTCGGCGTTCAAGTCCGTTTGGGTCAAGGTCATGCTAAAATTTTCAATCTCATCCAATAAAGTCCTGGCACCATTGCCGGCATCGATGGAAATGACGCCGTTGCTGTACAGGATCTGGCGATTGCCGCTAAGTGTTCGGCTGGTATAGTCAATCTGGGAGCCGGCTGCAAAGGTATTGATGCTGTCAATGTCACGCAATTCCATGCTGATGCGATCCAGGGCGATTTGGGCCCTTAAAGCGCCTTCGGAGGTATCTCTGGCCCTCAGGTAACCGTTCAAGCCTGTGTAAACAAAAAGGGTCGTAAAGACACCGATTAGGCCCACCAGAACAATGGTGACGATCAACTCCACCAGGGTAAAGCCGTTTTGGGATCTGGCCGTAAAGCCGTTTCTAATAAAGGACAAAGTGGTCATCGGTCTCTCTGTTGTTGGCTAAAATGGTGATCAGCGGAAAACGACCACTGATGGCCGGTGCCCCCGGACCTGAAGCCTGGAGCACGACTTTTAAGTAGTCAGTGCCTCCGGTCTCCTCATTACCGCTGGTATTAAAGGTAATATACTGGGTCGTAATGCTGACACCATCGATCGTCTGTCCGCCATAGGTGGTGTCGATGCTGCTGAGCGCGTTTGCCGGATTGTTGCCATTGATCAGGACCACGTATTCACCAATGATCTGCTCAAGCAGCTTTTCGGCGTTGGCTTCATCACGGGTGATCTCGACGGCATTCCAGCTGGAAGTCAGGGCGGTGCCCATGAAATGTATGAAAATGGCGCCCAAAATTCCGGCCGCCACGATGGTGACGATAACTTCCACCAGGGTAAAGCCCTTTATGCGGCTCATTATCTTCTTAAAACAGCTCATTGCACCATACCGGTTTCCCGAGTAACGGTGATCGTTCGGCTCTGATCTTTGGCTTCAACTGTAATATCCAAATCATTGAGATCATTGTTAAGCGGGACATTGTTAGGATCATTTTCCTTGAAATAAGCGTCGTACGGTTTTCCAATTCGATTAAAAAAAATCGTAAATGACGGTGTGATATCGTCGAGCTCAAGGTCGGCAAAAGTGATGATGTCACTGTTTTCACCGGGAAATGGTCTGCGATTTGCGGCTTGATCTTCTTCGCCGGCTTCTATGTCAGGCTCTACATCGCCGGCTTCAAGATCAGGCTCTATGGAAAAAAGCCAATACTGATTTGCGCTGCTATCGAATTTAACGCCCCAGATCCGATCGCTTTGTTTCATGGCCATTGACTGGGCAAAGCGGATCTGGTTGCGAATGCGGTCGCTCAGGCCAACAACGTCCACCTGCTCGGTGGTCACCGAGCGGCCGATAACGTAGGCGGCAATGATCGCCATCAGCACCAGCACGACGGTGATTTCAACCAGCGTAAAGCCCTTCTGATTGGTTTTTATAGCATAGAGTTTTGTATGCATCCGGATTTTTTGGCGATTTTGGGGTTAAGCGCGTTCGGTTGATCCGGCCGCCGGCGGGACCGGTGAGACCTTTTTTATGGTATTATTTTTTGGGTGGCACGTCAAGAAAAAGCCCTTGTTTTGGGCAGTTGCAGGGCGCTACATTTATAGAAATATAGAACCTATCTCAAAAATGCATCTATCGGCCAAGGGCTTTGTTTCCCCGATAAATCGGGATCACACATCTATTTTTATAAAAATTAAACCGATTCAAAATACTCGAATACTAACGTGTATACTCGCTTACACGCATTTTGAATCGGTTTTGTGCCGCGCTCTAGGTCGTGATCTACTATTTTTAAGATGGATTCCAATATTGCTATTTTGAAAAGCTAATATCCGCCACATCAAGCGTCAAACCGTTTGCACTGAAACCGGCAAATTCGATAGGTTTTGAAACGGCGATGTCAGCATTTAAGTGCCTGGCTGCATACGACAGCATATTTTACCGCAATTGCTTGAAAAGAGAACTTTTTCGCCCTATACTTTTTGCAGCATTTCTACCGGTTGTCCGATTGTGCGGCCCGGCACCACAAAAAGACACACCATCGATGAATCAATACTTTCTAATGGCACAAAGGAATCCAAATGAATCCCAAAAAAATTAAACTCGATCAAATTGGCGCGACGATCGCCGCGTCCTTTGCAACCCAAAAAGAAATCGTATGTTATCTGGGATCAAATGCGGCCACGCCCACGGCCGCCATAGAGGCCCTGACACAGTCGATAAAATCGCAAAAACCCCGGCTGCCGTTTATCAAGATGGTCCATTTGCTGTTGCATGGCCCGGTTCCTTACGTCGAAGCGGGTTTGCAGGATCGCGTGATGACCTATTCCATATTTTCCGGGGGCGAGGTGCGACAGGCGGCCAATGAGGGGCGGGCCTTCTATTTGCCCTGTACCTTGGCGAATTTGGACAGTTTGATTGGAAAAGGGCACATGTATGAGCCCGATGTCGTCATTTTAAAGGTGTGTCAGAATGAATTCACCGGTGAATTCAGTCTGGGCTTGTCGGTGGAAGCCTTGCATACCGCCATTGACCACGCCAAAGTCGTGATCGCCGAATTGGACCCCTCCATGCCGTTTACCCAGGGCCAGAGCGTGGTTGATGCCCAGTCCATTGACTATATCATCGAGGAGGGAGTTAAGCCGGTTTATGATTTTGTGGCCCCGGACTTTGAAAATTTAACATCGGAAGAAAAACGGATCGGCGAACTGATCACCGACCGCTTCATCCAGGACGGTATTACCCTGCAGGTGGGCATCGGTAAAATCCCGGATGCCGTGATCGGCACCATCCGGGATGCACAGTATAAAGATCTGGGTGTTCAAACCGAACTATACGGTGACGGGCTGATGCTCCTGGAAAAAGAAGGCATTTGCACCAACCGTAAAAAAAAGGCCAATATGGGCTACAGTACCACCAGCCTGATTATGGGCTCCAAAGCGCTTTACGATTTTGTGCATATGCGCGCCGGTGTTCAAATGCGCCCCGCCGCCTATACCAACTCGGCGGAAACCGTTCGAAAGAACAGCCCCTTTATTTCGGTAAACACCGCCATCGGAGTTGATTTGCTTGGCAATGTCTGGGCCGATTTCATTGATCCCCGTCGCTATTATAGCGGTGTGGGCGGACAGCCGGATTTTATTCGGGCATTAAATGATCACGCCTACGGGACACCGATCATTGCCATAAAAAGCGTAACCCATCGGGGCGAATCAAAGATCACCAAAATGCATCCGGGCGGAATCAGCCTGACCGCCAGCGCCTATGACGGTGTGGTGATCGTCACTGAATATGGTATTGCAGATTTGCGGGGGTTGACCACCGGCGAAAAAGCGATGGCCATTGCGCGGATCGCCCATCCGCGTTTTAGTGATGATTTAACGCGCTATGTTTATGAAGATCAGCTTTTTACCAAACCCATTGGTTTTTCTCTGGATAAAATCCCCAGAGGCGTCACCCTGTATGACGGTCCCACGAAATTAGCAGACTGATGTGCGATCCCTTTTCAATGCGGCGGTTTTCCCTATCAATTTCAAATCAATTCCAATGCACCATTATGGGGGGGCGATGATCGCATTCTTAAAAAAGAAATCGCGTAACTTATGCATCATTATATTTGTGCTACTGCAGACCTATGCCTGCAGCTCAGTCCCGCGCATTTCAGTTGAAGCGCTGCCCCAGTATAACGCCCTTTTTTCACACCAGGAAGGCTGGACCGGTGGCGACGGCGCTTACTCCGCAGCATTAAATCACAACACCATCTCCTGGTTTTTTGGTGACACCTGGATCGGCCAGATAAAAAACAACCGGCATGTAAACGCCACTCTCGTCAATAATACAGTGGCCATTCAACAGGGCAAAGATGCGGCCACTGCAAGTATGAGATTTTACTACAATCGCGCAGCCGATGGTCAACCTGCGGCCCTGATCCAACCGGAAGATGATCGGGGCTGGTTCTGGATCTTTGACGGCGTGATCACACCGGAAGGTCTGACCGTTTTTTTAATCCAGATCGAGCGGACCCCGGGTGATGCGGTCTTTGATTTTAAGGTAGTGGGCACCTGGCTGGGGTTGGTTGCCAATCCTGAAGAGTCGCCGATAAACTGGCGGATCACACAGACAAAAGTCCCCTGGTCGACATCTTCAGTAGCGGGCGGCATGCTGTGGGGATCGGCGATATTGAAGCTGGATGATTTCTTGTATATTTACGGGACGGCTGAAGACGCCGGCAAAGTTTCAGTGCGCAAACATATGATTTTAGCCCGGGTTCCGGTATCTTCTCTGGCGGATTTTTCGCAGTGGCGCTTTTTTGCCGATGGCGACTGGGTGCCGGATCATAGACGCGTCAGTCTGCTGAGCCCGGACATACCACATGAATACTCCGTCACCTATCTGCCTGCCCTGCAGCGGTTTGTCGCTGTTTACTCTGAAGAAGGATTATCGGACACCATTCTGCTGCGTCTGTCCCCCAAACCCCAAGGCCCGTGGGGCGAGCCGATTCCGATATTTGAGTGTCCGGAGGCCGGGTGGGATGATTCGATATTTTGTTACGCCGCCAAGGCCCACAGCGCACTTTCCGAGCGCCCGGACGGACTGATCGTCACCTATGTCGCCAACTCGGTTGATTTTAATACAGTCGCTCATGATACCCGGCTGTATCGGCCGAGATTTTTGCGGGTGACTTTTTCAAAACGGTAAGTCTAATCGTTAACTTCTGATTGAATCCAGTCGAGAAAAGGCGCGTAGCCGCCTGAAACGGGCAGGCTGACAATGCAGGGGCAATCGTAGCTGTGCAGGGACTTGACTTTGTCGATCAGTTGCGGCACCCGTGTGTCAGTCGTTTTGGCAAATAAGACCACTTCCGAATCTTGCTGTAATTTTTCCTCCCAACGATAAATGGACTGCATATTATCTAAAATGTTTACACATGCAACCAGTCGGGATTCCACCAGTGCTTTGCCTATTTTTTGGGCTTCGGCCTTACTGCCGGCGGTCATGTAGATAAAGTTCACGGACATTGGAGTACTACCTTTTTAAATGAATTTTGTATGGTAAATTTCTGTTGAATATGCAACCAGAACCCATCTAAAAAATAGTAGATTACGTCTAAGGGCGCGGCGCAAAACCGATTCAAAATGCGTGTAAGCGAGTATACACGGTAGTATTCGAGTATTTTGAATCGGTTTTACACACTCCATAATTTTTATAAAAATAGATGTGTGATCCCGATTTATCGGGGAAACAAAGCCCTTGGGCGGAAGATGCATTTTTAAGATGGGTTCTAAGAAATAGAGCGTACGATGCCACTCTTGGCCTTCCAGTGGCGCCCGTCTTTTGACGCTAAACTTTCAAAACATTCCACCAGATCATCAACCTTGGCCTTGTTCCAACCATCCAGCCGGATGCCGATCTGGTTGCCCGGTTTGGCAGACTTGACATTTTGCCGCTCGATCTGCAGTGATGTTATTTTGCCGAAATAAGCCGGTCCCATCGCGGTAATCACCCTAAAATCTTTGCCCGTTTCAATGACACCTTCAAGCACCTCACATCCAATGACCATGCCTTTGGGGCTAATATTAAAAGTGGCAATGACTTTAGCTTTACCGGTAATTTTCTCTTTCGGTTCGGCGCTTTTGAAGCTCTGTGCAATCTTACGGATGTCTTCTGTCAGTTTATAAATCGTGTCATACAGCCGTACTTCAATACCGAATTCTTTGATTTCCTGCTCCAATTTCGGCATTATATCCACGCTGAATCCGACCACCAGCTTGCTGCCGGTTCGCGCCATCAGCACGTCCGACTTTGATACATTCCCGACCCCGGACTGGATAACATCAATCTGAACACCGGGCACGTTGATTTCAGCCAGACTGGCGTTAATCGCTTCAGCCGTGCCGGCCACATCGCATTTTAGAACAATTTCCAGTTTCTGACCGGATTCAGACTCAGCGGACAATTTTTGTTTTTTCTTGCGAGTCATAAGGTTACAAATTACTGCTTTAAGGCTTAGAGAAAAATCATTTTTAGCAAAAAAAATCTTCATTTACCTTTTTGCACTTAAACTATAATTTCTTTTCGTGCAAACACAAGCATTACCTGTATTTTTCATGAAAATTGTTGGAAAAGTATTTGCTCGGCAGCCATTCTGGCGCGCTCAAAAGGATCCACCTCAAGCCTGTTGGTTGGCTCTTGCCGGTATTCAAATATGACAAAATATAGCGTTTGAATCAGAAAAAGAAGCCATATCCCCAGGGCCGCTGACACTGTCGCCGTGAGCACCACAGCAGACATCGCCAGGCCTGCACCCACTCCCAGTCCGATCTCGGCAATAAGCCGGATTGCAACCGGTTTGCGCCGAAAGCAGATGCCACTGCGTATCCAGCCGAATATCCCCAGGGCTACATATGTAAATGTCGCTGGGGAATTGATGAAAAGCGCGGCAATGAGCAACAGAATGAGCGGCAATGCAACCGCTGAAAATGGTTTGAACGCCCAGCGGGACAGCATCAAGCCGTAAACAGCTAACAAGGCCCACAGCAACAGCTGATCACCGAGCGGCCAGGGTAGCAGGGAATGCAGAAATGCACTCGCCGGAAAATAAATTAAGGCGCTGAGCAGTCCCCAGATCATTGTGGTGCGTATGGGCTTTACGGTGCCTTTCATGATGTCTTTCCTCCTTTGATGGCTTCTTTTCTTTGCAAAAGCTCCAGTTCGATCTCTTCTTCGCTCAAATCATGCGCTGCAAAACCGGGCAGATCCGCTGGAGCGAAATCTTCCCAGCGATTTTGTTCGACGCTGTGAAAATATTCCGTGGCTTTTTGCTGCAGCTGTTCATACTGCAGCTGTTGCTGCTCAATTTTGTCCCGCAGCTGTTTGATGTCATGAGAGAGGCGATCGATATGCTGACGCCGATCGGCTTGAATGCCGGTCAAGGATTTGAGTTTTTTGATCAGCATGCGGCCGATATCATCCTTGTCATTTTTAAGGGCGATCTCCAGATCCATCTCCAGGCCCTCGCGCTTTTTATCTACTTTTTCATATTCCTGTCGGGCCTGATCCCGGGCCCGGCATATCTGGTTGAGCTTAGCCTCCTTTTGCATCAGCGCTGCGTGCATATCTCTGAGATGTTGTTTGAGAAGCAGCTCCTGATTTTCAATCTGATCTATGACGCCATGGATATCGGCTTTACATAACCTGATTGCACGTGTTAAAAGTCCCATCGTTACACCCTCCAGTTTTTCAATTTTATATGCTTGATTATTAAATTGTTTTACTATTCTTTGATAAACAGCATTAAATTCGAAATTCGAAGCACGAAATACTAAACAAATTCAAATTTCCTAATAACCTAAACAGAGGATGTTTCGGAAATTGTGATTTATGATTTTGAAATTGTTTCGAATTTTGAAATTCGTGCTTCGCATTTTTAAATGATTTATTCCTTATCTGTTCAATCACCAGGGAGCTTAAAATGGATAACCATGCTAACGTCTCCCCCGATAGCCTTCATACTGCAAAGCCTTGGAACTGGCCTTTTGTTTCCGGGATACAGCAGACGGTTCCCCGCTAAAGATGTCTTCCACCCGCTGCTGCAGATCTTTAAGGTCCCGATCCAGATTTTGACGGACTTCAGCTGACCCAACAGTTGCATTGATGGATTCCTGCTCATGGTAATAGCGATGAATTCTTTTCAGGGCCTTTTGCTTTTTACCGGCTTTTATATCTGCGGCCACTTCTTGCTTGAGGCGATTATAATCTTCCTGAATAACCTTTTCAGCCCAGGAGGCCTTGTCGATTGACGCCTGTACTTCCTCATTATTTTCGACACAGGCGATCGTTAAGGTCTCAGTAAGTAGGGTTTCGAGAGACTGGCCATTGAAGCGATAGCGAACTTTGACAGGGGCAATATCAAAGCTTGCTATTGATTCGGTTGGTACCCGTAATGTCAAAAAGAGTTGACGTGTTTGCCCGGAACGCAGATCGCCCGGATAAAATACAGCATAGTCGTTTTGTCGTGTTATCGGGTATCCGGCCGCATCTATCAGAAAAACACCTTTACCCTGGGGGAACAAAATCGACACATTGGATGCAACCGTAGATCGGGTGTAGAAAAATTCTTTTTGAAAGACTTCTGAAAACGCGATTGGATTTTCCAGATAATAGTAATTACCGGCACCGCGGTCTGCGATGGTCGTCATGAGCTGTTCGTTGAAATCATTACCTACCCCCACCGTGCTGACGGCAAACTCCTTTTCCACTGCCATGCCGGCCATGGCACCCAGACGGGCGGCATCGGTAATCCCTTTATTGGCAAGACCATCAGAGATCAAAACCAGCTTTCTGGCATTGCCGATCTCCTTTCCGTATTGCAACGTATCGATTCCGGCTTGAAGCCCCGCGCCCAGATTGGTACTGCCGCCTGCAAGAACACCGGCGATCAGCGTCGCCAGGTGTTGTCGATGCGCAGCAGTGACCGGCTTTAAACTCGAAACCAACTGAACGCCATCGGAATAGGTTATCAGGGCAAAGCGGTCTTTGGCAGTCAGACGGGATAAAAGGTTTAGAACGGCCTGCCGGGCATCGTTGATTTTCTGTCCCTTCATCGAGCCACTGCGGTCCAGGACAATGACCATGTCGACATTGCGCTCAACAGCAGAATCTGAATCAGGCTTTTTGATTGCGGCCAGGGTTAAGGCCAGGTTGACACGGCCGGAAGAACCCTGCAGAACCTTGCTCTGAACCAGATGACCGCTTAGGCTCACCGGTGAGGGGTAGGGGTCCGTTCCGGAATGTTGAGTTGAGGGGTTGAACAGAGCGGATAGCCACGTCTTTCCAGCACCGCTTGAGTACGCCAAAGCGGCGCCGGTCGCGGCAATCATTACGATGATCAACACCAGTGATTTCAAACGTGTCGGATTCATGAGATACTCCTTTCGGTTTTAGAGTCATCACTTTGCAAATGGGTTGCCTCATGTTTTCAATTCTAATCCAATGCACCTGAAACACAATTCAAAGAAATGTAAAAAGAAATCGAATTTTTTTTACATAACTTTTACTTTGAAATCGGCAGGATCTGATATACTGTCATTGTGAAGTCTGAATCGTATGGGGAACGAGAATTTATCTTTGTGGTTGCGATTTCATTGAGTTGACATCGGGGGAAATATTAGATGAAAAGACCGAAAGCACGCATTCTTGTCGTCGAGGATGACCCGGCCCTGTTGCGCGGGCTGGTGGATGTGCTGGTTTACAATGGCTATGAAGTCAAAGGTGTGGAAGACGGCGGCCGGGGACTGGATGCCGGCTTGCACGACGTGTTTGATTTGCTCCTGCTGGATGTCATGTTACCCACCCTTGACGGCTTTTCAATCTGCAAAGAGATTCGCAAGAAAAAGCCCAACCAGGGCATCATCATGATCACCGCCAAAGGCGCTGAGGATGACATTGTTGCCGGTTTCAATGCCGGTGCCGATGACTATATCAGTAAACCGTTTTCTCTCCGGGAAGTGTTGGTACGGATAGAAGCCGTATTGCGGCGCACAGGGAAAAATCCGGGTGATGTCGAATTCACATACCACAATATCTTTTTTGACGGCAAAAATCTGGTTGCTCAATATCAACATGAAGCCATCGAACTGACCCGTAAAGAAATGGATATCATCGCCTTTTTGTATCACCACCGGGACCGAATCGTATCTAAAAAAGAACTGCTGACCGATGTGTGGCATTATGCCGATGCTGATATTGAAACCCGTACGGTTGATATTCACATGTTAAAGCTGCGCAAAAAAATTACACAGTTGGTCGGAGACACCCCGCTGATCAATACGATCCGGGGCGAGGGTTACCGACTGAAGCCCGAAAAATGAAACGCTTAAAAATACTGATCCTCATATTTTGTGCCGCCCTGTCGATTCCGCTTGGCTATTTTGTCTGGCAGACCTATCGAGGTCTGGCACAGGAGGAAGTCGCCACCCTGCGATTTTTTGCCAATACGCTTTTGGATGAGATCGAACAAACTCTGGAAACGCTCGTCCAGCGGGAAGAGGCGCGCGTTATCGACGAATACAATTTTTTAATGAGCGCTCCCGGCAGCGATCGCGAAGAAAGCGACGCCAAGCGCTCACCGCTCTCACATCTGCCGGCGGAAAACTACATTCTCGGATACTTTCAGAACAATCCGGATGGCTCTTTTCAAACACCACTGGCCCCAGTCGACCAACCGGCTGCTGCTGATCATAAGGATGCCGTCATCCAGCTGGAACGTGCCAATCGCAAATTTAATCGCATTCGAACAGTGGTCACGGATACAATTGCCCCAGCGCCGCGAAAAGAGGCGCTAGCGGCCGAACAAAAGAAGGGAGATGTTTTTGCTGAAAAATACCTGGATTTAACCCGTTCCAAGGAGCCCAAGGCCGCTCTGGGCCAAAAAGAAAAGCGCTTCGAAAAAATTACCGTCGCCCAGGCAAAGAACGTTGCCCGGCAGGAAGCCGGCGACGGCGTTCAACGTTCAAAGTCTCCGGACGTATCTGCACCGCAAAAGCGTTACCGCCGCCCGGCAGCCCAGGCGCCAATGGCCGCCGAACGCGGCTTTGCCGGTAAATCCGTTGACAAACTGCAATCCGAGTTGGCTGCCAGCGAGCCTGATGCGGTTGGCCAGGTGATGGTGGCGCCTCAGGAAGCTGAAAGTTTTCAGGTCGAAGTCGCTCCGCTGCAATCGGTTCTTATCGACAACGATCAAATCTTTATTTTTCGCCGCATTATGATCAACCAAAAAATTTACCGACAGGGATTCATCCTGAAAGTCCAAGCGTTTTTAAATCACCTTGCGCAAAATTATTTTAACAATCAGCCGATGGCCAATTTTACCAACCTGCGCCTGCAGGTCACGGATCAAGGGCGCCAAATCCAACTGGCGGAAGCCGGCGTATCCATCCAGAATCCGACATTTGTTCTGCAGCGCGTATTTCCCTCGCCCTTTGCCTTTCTCAGCGCCACGTTGAGCTGCGATGAGATTCCACGCTCTGCCGGGCGCCAGACCCTGATGGTGATGATGGGCGTGCTGGCAGCCATATTTTTAATCGGATTATTTGCGATCTATAAAAGCACCCAAACCCTTGTCGATCTTTCCGAGCGCCGTTCCCAGTTCGTGTCATCGGTTACCCACGAATTAAAAACACCATTGACCAATATCCGCATGTACATCGAGATGCTGGCACAGGGCATTGCCAGGGACACAGAGCGGGAGCAGGAATATTTTCAGGTTATCGATTCTGAGGGCTCGCGTTTAACCCGTTTGATTAACAATGTGCTGGATCTGGCCAAGCTGGAGAAAAAGCAGCGGGCTCTTGATCTCAAACCGGGAACACTTGAGGAAGTTGTTTCCGAGGTTCAAACGGTGATGCAGGCCAAACTCAAACAGGAAGGCTACACCCTGAAATTTGTGCAGGACGCCAAATACCCGTTCCGCTATGATCGGGAAGCCATGATCCAGGTGTTGATCAATCTGATTGAAAACAGCATCAAATTCGGCCAGGAGGCAGTTCGCAAAGAAATTACGATTCGGACCTATTGCGACGGCCGCTGGATGAAAATTGCCGTTTCCGATTATGGCCCCGGGATACCGCGGGGGGCGCTGAAAAAAATTTTTGACGATTTTTACCGGGCGGACAATTCACTTACACAGACAACGCGTGGCACCGGCATCGGCCTTGCGCTGGTAAAAAAGTTTATTCTTCTGATGGGGGGGCGTGTCAGCGCCGAGAACAATTCCGGCGCCGGGTGCACCATCGTGATTTCCTTACCATTGAAATAGTTATTTGTTATTCGTTATTGGTTATTGGAGCTTGTAAAAAATAGGAGGTATTCAAGATTCAACGACTAACAAATAACCCGAAACAAAAAGGTTGATTGTAAATCAACCTTTTCCATCCATTGCCTCGCGAACGGTTTTGGCCAGTCTTCGGATCGTAAACGGCTTCATAATCAAACCCTGGAGACCCAGTTCTTCAGCCCGTTGCTCATTTATTCTTTCACTATAACCGGTACAGATAATGATGGGTATGTCATCGCGGATTTGACGCAACTCGGTGGCCAGGATATCCCCCGTCATGTTGGGCATCGTCATGTCTGAAATGATCAGATCAAATTTATGCGGATCCGCCCGAAAGGCGTCAAGAGCTTCAATCGGTCGGGTCCATGCCTCTACGTGATAGCCCAGTTTTATGAGCATATTCTTACCGAGGTCGATGAGGCTATCCTCATCATCGACCAGCAAAATAAATTCCTTGCCCGTTGGCAGCGCTTTTAATTCCTCGGTCTCCGATACCGTCTGTTTTTCCATGATCGGGAAAAGGATTTCAAAGCGACTGCCCTTGCCGGGCGTGCTGTCCACCTGAATACTGCCGCCATGCCCCTTGACGATGCCATGAACGACGGCCAATCCCATTCCCGTTCCTTTGTCCTGAGCTTTGGTGGTGAAATAGGGATCAAATATGCGATCCATGGTGGCAGCGTGCATCCCATGGCCGGTGTCGCTGATGCTGAGCTTTACATAAGGTCCGGCGCTCAGGTCCGGATACATTGCGGCCGCTTTGGCTGTCAAGTCAAGGTTTTGCAGGCTGACACTTAAAATACCGGCTGTATCGGCCATTGCGTGGCCGGCATTGGTGCACAAATTCATCATAACCTGATGGATTTGGGTGGGATCCGCATAAATCGCATCCAGGTTGGATTCGATTTGTTGCTTGATTTCGATGGTGGTCGGTAACGAAGCCCGCAACAAATTCAAAGCCTCTTTGATAACAGGCGTTAATGATATGATTTGTTTGTTCTGCTCACTTTTACGGCTGAATGCCAAGATCTGTTTGACCAGGTCCTTGGCCCGATGACCCGCTTTGAGCACCTGATCGATGTTGTAATGCTCCATTGAATCCTGTCGGGTATCGTAAAGGGCCATTTCCGCATAACCGATGATGGCTCCCAAAATGTTATTAAAGTCGTGGGCAATACCGCCGGCCAGGGTGCCGATGGCCTCCATTTTTTGGGCCTGAATCAGCTGGGTTTTAAGCTGTTCACGCTCTTGCTGGGCAGATTTCAATTCACTGATATCCCGGGTAATGGTCAAAATGTGCGGGCGGTCATTTAGCCGGATCAATACCGCCGACATCAAAGCCGTTATGGTTCGGCCGTCTTTCAGACGGAATCTGGCTTCTAAATTATCGATCTTGCCTTTTTCAGCAATACCGTCGACCAGTTTTTGACGCTCGGCGGGGTCTTCCCAAATATCCAGTTCGGCTGCTGTTTTTCCGATCACATCTGTTGCCGACCAGCCCGTCACCCGCGTAAAAGCGCTATTAACATCGATGCAGCGCCCACCTTCGGCCTGAATAATGGTGACCGGGTCCGGAAATGTCTCATAAACCGTCCTCAGGCGCTCCTCGCTTTCCTGCAGGGCATGGCGGGTCTTTTTATTTTCCAATGCATCGGCAAACACGTGGCCCACGATCTTCAGCATGGAACTGGTGTCTTCGATCCACATTTTTTCTTCGCTGACCGAATCCAGTCCGATAAATCCAATCACTTTGCCGCCGACAATCATCGGCACAGCCAATACTGATTGAATGCCCTGTTGGATAAGCTCTTCTTTTAAGGAGCTGGCTTCACGGGGCAGGTCAGTGAGACGCGGAATGGAAACCATTTTTCCGGTTAAAAATTGGGTCATTACCCAAGGAAACGTCTCCACCGGCGCAGACTGAATGCGCTCTATGGTCGGCTCAATTTGATCGGCGCACCATTCATGGGTGCAGGATACGGATTTTTGATCATCTGAGAATTGAAACACATAACTGCGATCCGCCTCGGCAAATTCTCCGATCTGCTGTAGCGTGCGGTCTATTTCATCATCGATTTGTGCCGGGTGCAAATTGATAAACTGGCTGGAAATTTTAGTGATCAGATTCTGGAATTTGAGTCGATACTGCAGCTCTTCTTCGGCACGCTTGCGCTCGGTGATGTCGGTGATAATGCCCAGAATGGCCGCTTCGCCCTGATATCGGATCAGCTTGGTGGTGATAATGGCCGCAATTTTATTACCCTTTTTGGTGATCAGATAATATTCGTAGGGCGCGACCTCCTGACCCTGCATGTGCTTTGCAAAATTGGATCGCACCAGATCGACGGATTCCGGGGCAATCAGCCTGATGAAATCAAAATCCGGGGCACATAATTCCGCCTTGCTATAGCCCATCTTCTGGGTGCACCGGCGATTGACATACACGACGCGCCCCCCCTTGTTGATGAATATCATGTTGGGGGATTGCTCGGTGATGATTTGAAACGCTGAGCTCTTTTTGTGGGCAGGTGAATCGATGCCACTGGATGCAAGCTGCTTTTCCTGTGCCTGATTGTGCTGAATCAATTCATCCCGGTTGGGCTTTACCATTAAACCTCCTATTTTC
Organism: Desulfobacterales bacterium; assembly: GCA_050122475.1. GTDB lineage: Bacteria > Desulfobacterota > Desulfobacteria > Desulfobacterales > JAHEIW01 > JAHEIW01. Next base: position 14,880 of record JASFIV010000009.1, read on the forward strand.
AGGCTGCGCTGAAAATTATCGGATATATCTGGATGGCTGCATACCAAAAAGCACATACGTTTATACAATGCGTATGGTTGTGCCTTTTACAGTTTCACCTCAATGCGCCTAAAATCGCTAAAGTAAAAATTTGTAATGATTCTAAATACTTTATAACCTATTTTTCCATTAATTGTCAAATATTTCCTCTTTTTACGGTCTCGAGCAGACCGCCTGTTGTACCAGCAGGGCGGCACATCAGAACCTGGCGCTTATGGATAATGGTGGGCGACACGGCCGTCCGGCGTGTTGGGATACTCCCGATTTAACCATCAACGAAAAAAATAAAATTAAGGGTTGAAATTTTTTAATTTATAGCGCATTAATTTCACCTTAATTTGACGACGTTTAGTTAATGATACGGGCATGTCGTTTCTGCCCTTGCTACTTTTTAAATCAACGCCTGTATTCTAATCGAAAAGGGAGTCCAAAATGCAGAAGGTGGGTATTCTATTTTTGTGTATCGTGATGGTGACAATTTTTGGATCGGTGCTGGTTGTATCCGGCGAGGAAGAGGTTGAAGATATGGTCGTTCCTATGGGTATCATCGTGCTCGGTGCCCCCGATGGCGTGGAGCAGAAACGGGCGCCGGTGGACTTTCCGCATTCCCGGCATTTTGGTTTTGAATGCCAGACCTGTCATCATACATGGGAAGGCACCACCCAGATAAAGGGGTGTATGACCGCCGACTGTCATGATGTGACAGAGGCGGCCACAAAAGCCAAACAGGGGACACCCACAAGAGCTGAAGAAATCCGATACTTTAAAAAAGCGTATCATGAATCGTGCATCGGATGCCACAAGGTGATGAAGCTCAAAAACAGAAAAATAGAAATGTCCGGGAAGAAGCTTGACGGCCCATTACCCAATCCCGGGCCATCCACTTGTATTGGATGCCATCCGAAAGAGGAATAAAGCGCTTACGCAACCCTTATGCCAGGCAGCTTTCGGCGGTCCGCCTCAATGCAGGCGAATTCTTTTATGCCGGCTGAATTTTTCGAGTTGAATGGTCAAATTTGCTGATTGGCAATTTGCATCTTGAAAAAACACAATTAAGTGCAAGGTTTGTTGGTCCATACCAAGATAAAAACCGGTGATTTGAGTTGCTGCTGAAACCAGCTCCCAGGCCCGATCGATCTGATCGGACCTTTCTGTCCCTGAGCGAATCACCGATCCAAAAAACCGCCTCACATTCTCATTGGTATACATCCGTTCTGCCACAGGGCATACATCTTCATATCTGAGCGAGGTAAAATTCTCGAGTACTTTTCTAAACTGCTGCTGCAGGGTCTGGCTTTTGGCAAAACAACCCATACCGACTATGTTTACACTATGGAGCATCTTTCTGTCCTCTGTCTTCTGACATCTGACATCTGATATATAGCTATTCATATGTGCTGCAGTGCTCATTGAAGTATTCAGCAGCTTCTTGGACCGTATCGAAATTGATCCAATCGCGCCATACGGTAATTTCACCTTGTCTGCGCGTCAACTCGATCGTCGTATTGCCATGGTACTCGTAACACTCATCATACTCCTGACCAAAATTGTGCTTCGTCATTTTTTGATCCCCCTTTGGTGGTTTGTCTGGTTTTTCACTTAAAATCGATCTCATTTTAATGACAACATTAGCACAGGAATTTGTCAGATACGGACAAAGTCTTGAAAAAAAATCAAATAGTCTTCAATCTGCAATTCGCACACAAACCCGCCCGCCACCACGCCCGCCATGGTGAGCCGCTAAGGCGAGGCGGGCGGGCGAAGCGGGAGTGGACCGCAAAGTAGCTGCGTTTTTGAATGTCGAAGGGATGTAATTTAGAATTTTGATTTTTGTAATTTGTTTGATATTTGTATTTTTTAATTTGATATTTGACCATTCGATGTCTGTAATTTTCAGCATTCAAGAATCGACCTGAACTGAAGTGAGCTTCCGGTATAATAAAGGAGGAATTTGATGGCACGGGGAGATCAACTGGCCAGACAGTGGCGCATTTTGCAAAGTTTAATCGCCTCACGCAGAGGAAAAACGGCTGCTGATCTGGCGCAGGAGCTTGAATACCACTGGCGGACGGTATATCGGGATCTTGAAGCTCTGCAGCTGGCCGGTTTTCCGATTTTTACCGACCGGGTGGATGGTAAAAACCTGTGGTCGATTCTGGACAGCGCCCGGCAAAATGTCCCGATTCCGCTGGACCTGACTGAGGTCATGGCGCTGTATTTCAGCCGGGGATTGATGCGGATTCTAAAAGATACGGTTTTTTATGAATCCCTGGAGTCCTTTTTTCAAAAAATTAAAGCTACGCTACCGGCTGAGACCATTCAATACCTGGAAAAAATCGAACAAAGCTTGGGGGTGGGTGCAAAACCTTATAAACGCTATGATCAATTGCGGGATGTGATCGACCGAATCAGCCAGGCGCTGGTTGATCGTCAGATGGTTGAAATCGACTATTACACGATGAGCCGTAAAAAAAGGACGCGGCGCAAGGTGGCGCCCTATAAAATCTGGTTGTTTGATGGCGCGTTCTATCTGGTTGGCAATTGCGGTCTGCGGGAAGATATCCGCATTTTTGCGCTGGATAGAATCAAATCATTACGGTTGACAGATGAAACATTTGAGATACCTGAAGATTTTAAGGTCGAAGATTTTATGCAGATCAGTTTTGGCGTGTTTCACGGCAAGCCTCAGAACGTTAAAATCCGGTTTGCACCTGAAGTTGCCGGCTACATCCGGGAAAAAACCTGGCATGCAACCCAGAAAATTAAATCCCAAAATGATGGATCCGTTATTTTTGAGGCCCGGGTGGCTGGCACCGATGAAATCAAATACTGGCTGATGAGCTGGGGCAGCAATGCTGAGGTGCTGTCACCGGCAACGTTGCGGAATGAAATGATATCCGAAGCGCGAAAAATGCTGCGATGTTATCAAGAATGAGCGTGGGGTCTTACATGCACTTCAAACAACCACGGAGGTCACGAAGGGCACAAAGAAAAAAATTAAATAACAAATCACTGCGTGTGCTTCGCGGTGTGCAAACAACTTTTCGAATTCAACGCAACAGCATCGATTTGCACCTAAAGTAACTTTGGCAATAGATTGCGTTTCAACGCGTTTTACGTGATCCACTTCTTTTTGGCCTCGCGCATCAGCTTTGCAATCGGCAATCCCTGGGGGCATTTACGCTCCGCCGTTGAATAATCCAGGTTAGACAGACGCGTTCGGACTTTTTGTGGAATTGTTCTAAACCCTTCCGCGGCCAGCGCGTCATCCTCATAACTGTTAGCGTACATCAAATAGCGCATCACATCGCCGATAGGGGCTTCTCCGTGCACACACGATTCGCAGATATGCGTACATCCGGCACAATATGCCGAGCGTGTTTCTTTGGCATAAAGCTGCATTAACGCATTGTCCTGATCAGACAGCTGTGTTCTATCCAGGGCGGCCGCCACATTTGACATCAGAAGGGTCATATTATTCATACGCGAGCAGATGCTGGATATTTGAGGATTTTGCCACACCGCTTTTAGTTTGGCCTGGGCGTCGGTGAATCCTTTCTGCAGAAATCTTCCGGCCAACTTGAGCTCGCTTTCCGAATCGGTTCTGACCTGACCGCCGCCCTGGGTTTTCATGGCTGTCAGGCCAATGCCGGCTTCGACACAGGCATCGACGGCGCGACGCATGTCGTCAGAATGCATCAGCCGGTAATTGTAGGTCATCATTATGCCGTCGATCCAGCCCAGCCGGGAGGCTTCCAGCAGACAGCCTTGCATATTGCTGTGGGTGCTGAAGCCGAAGAAGCGAATTTTGCCTGCGCGTTTCTGTTTTGTGGCCCAGGCCTTTGTATCGTCATCCATTTCGCTGATACTGCTGATGCCGTGGACAAAATACAGATCGATATAATCGGTATTCATTCTTTCCAGGGAAGTATTCAGATCATCGGTCATTCCGCTTGTCGACCAGGCGCCGCTTTTGGTTACCAGGAATATTTTTTTTCGATCTTCCGGATATTTTGCCAAATATTTACCGAAACCGCCTTCGCTGCGACCCCAGCTGTAGGAGGGCGCCGTGTCCCAATAGGTGACGCCCCATTTGATCGCCTGTCTGAGCATTAACTGATTGGATGCGGTGTTTACAGTACCCCCCAGGGATAGAATTGAAACCTGTTGTCCGGTTTTACCAAATGCGCGCGTGGGGACGCTTTGATTTTTCTCCGCGGCCTCGGCCTGCCCGGTCATCGATGTGATAACCGAGCCCATGCCGGCAATGCCGGCAGCCTTTAAAAATTTCCGGCGAGACCAGTTGGGATTTTTTATGGTCATTAATAAGTCCTCCAATTTTTCAGCTCTTTTTAGGCATCAGCAGTCAATATTGAGGATTGATTTTTCACCTTTCCGATTATAAATCATGGATGTCTGTTAAGACAATTCTTCCACTGCGGTTTGCATCAGCTTGCCGAGGGCCATTTTCTGCGGGCATTTTTGCTCCGCCAACCCATAATCCAGATGAACCATCTGGGCGCGGATCTTGGCTGGGATTTTTTTAAACAAATCGCTGGCTTCCCGATGATTGCCATAGCTGCGCGCATACATCAGATACCGCATTACATCCGCAATGGGAACTCTGTTATGGGTAGCCGATTCACAGATGTCGGCACAACCGGCACAATAATCTGATCGCGTTTCCTGCGCATATTCCTGCAATAGCTGCACGTCTCCAGCTGACAGTTTGATTTTGTCCACGGCGGCAGCAACATTGGCCAGCAAAAGGGTCATGTTGGGCATCTCCGAGCAAATGCTGGCAATCTGCGGGTTCTGCCAGACGGCCTTGAGTTTGGCCTGGGCGTCGGTGAAGCCTTTCCGCAAAAAACGACCCGCCAGCTTGAGTTCGGTTTCAGTGTCGGTTTTAACCTGTCCGCCGCCCTGGGTTTTCATGGCGGTCAACCCGATGCCGGCTTTGGCACAGGCATCCATGGCCTCTTTCATACGGTCGCTATGCATCGAGCGAAAATTATAACGCATCATAATGCCGTCAATCCAGCCGAGGCCGGCAGCTGCCAACATGCATGTTTCCATGTTTCGATGGGTACTGAAGCCGAAAAAGCGAATTTTGCCTTCCGTTTTGGCTTCCTGTGCCCAGCGTTTGGTTTGCGCGTCCAATTCATCAACGCTTGCGACGCCATGGGCAAAGTACAGATCGATGTAGTCTGTTTTCATGCGCTCAAGTGATTCGTTCAGATCAAGGGTGCGATCATCAGCACTCCAGGCATGGGATTTTGTCACTAGGAACACCTTTTTGCGGTCCTCTGGGAATTTCTCGAAATATTGACCGATCGCTTTTTCGCTATTGCCGCCCATGTAAGTATGGGCCGTATCCCAGTAGGTGACACCCCATTTGACGGCCTGTTTGAGCAGCAACTGGCTGAAGGCAACGTGCAAACTGGTGCCAAATCCCAGCATCGGAACCTTGATACCGGTTTTTCCGAAGGTGCGGGTTGGGACAACAACGGCTTCGCCAAAAGCTGAAGCCCGATTATTATTAAGCGTAAACGTGGACGCCGCACCACCCGTACAGGCGGCCTTTAAAAAATCTCTGCGGGTCCATTTTGAGTTCGTTTTCATCTGAAACCTTATTTTTCAGATCGAGCCGTTCCGTAAAAGGTCGGTCACCGGAAGCATCGACTGTGAATTTTCATGCGTAAATATTTTAGCCTTCAATCAGCAGGGCATGCGCCCGGGCCCGCGACTCGTTTTCAGCGGTAACGCGAATGGCGCGTTTGCCGAGCACCGGGCATTCATGCTCGCATATGCCGCAGCCAATGCACAGCTTCGGATCGACGTAGGGCTGCTGCAACCGTATTTGAATGGATACCGGTTGTCGGGCTTGCGGCGGTGGCTCAAATGGAAATTTTCCGTCTACCGTCAGGCTGCTGCTTGTATTGGCGATGATTTGTCGTCTTTGACGGTCAGTACTCCCCGTTACAAGGCAAAAATAATCCCCGGTGGCATACTGATTGGCAACCAGGGCATCGGTTTGAAAGTCAATCCGGGTCGCATCGGCAGATTTGACAACCAGTGGTTGCTGGAGCCGGACAACATTAAACAGCTCCCGGGTGAAAATGGCCTTGGGACTGACCGGGCAATTTTCCTGGCAGACGATGCAGGGGCGATCCATCGCCCAGGGCAAACAGCGACCCCGATCGATAAAGGCGGTGCCGATTTTAATGGGGCCCTGCTCGGCGTATCGGTCGCGCCCCTGACGTTCTGCAAGGCTGATCGGCCGAATCGCAGCGGTCGGACAAAGATTACCGCAGGCAATGCAATTGTGCTGACAGCCGCTGGTGCCGATTCTAAAATTGAGCACCGGTGTCCATAGGCCTTCCAGGCCGGCCGTCAGCCCGGCCGGATGAATCACATTGGTCGGGCAGATGCGCATACATTGACCGCATTTAATGCAGCGGGATAGGAACTGGTCTTCCGGCAGACTGCCCGGTGGGCGTACCAGGCGGGCATTCCAGTTGGGTCCCGGGTTGCCGGCGATTCTCACCAGCGGGATTGCGGCGGCACCTGAGACGGTCGCCGTTAAAAATTCCCTCCGGGACAGATCCGGTGACAGGATCTCGCCACCGGCCGATGGTGCTATATAATAGCCCATCAGGCCATGGTGGCAGTCGTCGATACAATTGAGGCAAAGAACACATTCAGCCGTCCGAATCCGGCCGGTCGGCTGGCAGGCGCCCTCACAGTTTTTCTCACACAGGTGACAGTCGGTGCATTCTTCTCTGGATTTACCGATGCGCCAGATGGCAAAACGTCCCAGCACACCCAATAACGCCCCCAGGGGACATACAAAGCGGCAGTAAAAACGCGGCCGGATTAAATTCAACAGGATCGCTGCTACAAATATGGATGCGATCAGCCAGGTGCCGGCATAAAGTCGTGCGCTGCTCGAGGCCGGCAGAGTTGTGTGGTCGATCAGCGGCAAAAGTATCAAATTAATCGAGCGATAGACCAGCGGAATAGGGTCCAACAAGCCGATTTGAAGGGATGCCGACGGGCGCCAGTCTCCGTGGAATAAAAAGCTGGCCAATACCCAGATGCCGCCAACGATGAAAACGGCCAGGATGCTCTTCTGGGCATTTAATTTCACCTGCCGGATTGCCAGGACGATCAGCGCTATCAGACCCAGAAGCAGCACGATTGTAAATCCCACCGGGGTTGTGCGCGGCAAACGCAGCGCATCGACAGCCAGTGAGGTTGCAGCCATAATCAACAGAAAAACCAGGATCCAGTATTTTATTGACTGTGCCGGATGGTAGCGATTGAGCGCCATTTTGGCCTTGATCGTTCTTTTGCGCCGGGCTAGATATCCGACAAAATGGTGTATCGTTCCAAACGGGCACAGCCAGCTGCAGAAAAATCGGCCCAGAAGTATCGTCAACACGACCGTGGCCAGACCCCACACCAGACCGGCATAAAGTGTGCGGGTCGTCAGCAGGGTGCCCAGACCTACCAGCGGGTCCAATTGGATGATCCAGTTGACCGGCCATCCGCGCAGCTGGAACCAGCGGTCGCCCAATGTGGCTGCCAGGCAAAACCATAGAAACAGGATCAGGAAAAATACCTGGCAAATGCGTCTGGTTGTTATAATATTCATGGTTTAAGGTTCTATGTTCAGAGGTTCAGGGTTCAAAGGTTTCCTGGCTTCTGGCCCCTGGCGACTAGGTTCTGGCGGTTCTAAACACGTGACGCGCAACTCTCACGATATGGACTCCATCACCGGATTAAGCGTTTTGTAATCGGCGGTGCCCAGTCCAATTGCTTCTGCTTTTTTAATGAAAGCCAGATCCGCGACGGTTTTATCAAGCAGACTGGCGCCATAGGCGTCGGCGGCGACCTGATCCGTGCTGACAATCATGGTATGGGTATTCTTTAGATCCGAAAGCGAGCCGCCTGTCGGGCCGTTGTGCATCATCGTAGTGGTACCGTCTAAAACCACCAGGGTCGGCTTTATCATCATGGCCAGCTCTTGAATAATCGTATGGATATCCTGGTGGAATATGTTGCGCCGCCCGCCCAGCAACCCGTACCAGTTCTTCATGATCATGGATGCCCCGCTGCGATGATGGTCCTTAACCGGTGCGGTTCCGATGATTTTGTCTATGCGACTTAACGGATCGAAAAGTACCGGCCAGTTGCGAATCAGCTGACCTTGCGGCAGGCTATACGGTTTAAAAAATTCTTTTTGCGGCAAAACGATAGTGGCCCCGGCCGAGCGAGCGGCCTGCTCGATGCCGGTTAATCGGAAGCAGCTGGCCGGATCGTTGATCGGGTTGTCCGTTACAATGACCGATGCGGCACCGGCCTCCAAACACAAGCGGGTCAGCGCCGTAACCATATCCGGATGGGTTGTTGCAGAAAGCATGGGCGCTGATGCAAAAGCCGCATTTACCTTGAGCAGAACCCGATCTCCTTTTTTGATAAACGCTTCCAGACCGCCAATGCTTTTCATGGCCAGCTCCAGGGTTTCAGATCTGCGGTCCCCGCGCACGATACTCATCCGCTCGCCGAGCTCCGGCAGCGAAAAATCCGGTATCTGAAGGGTTGCCGCGTCTGTTGTTTGACCCACGGGCCCGGTGCTGTCATAAAACCAGTAACCGATGGAGCAGGCTGCCAGAATGGATGCCCAGGCTTTGGCCGAGCGCACCATAAACTGGCGCCGATTTAGATGATGATTGTCCAAGTCTCAACCTCTATGATAACGTCTTCCATAGAAAGTAACGCTTAACAGTCAAAATATTTAATACCAACCACGAAAACACGAAATTTAAAAAGCACGAATTTTTATTTTTTATATTTTTTGAAATTTCATTCTTTCGTGCTTCCGTGATAAAAATTTCTTTTAGTGCCGAGCAATGAACGCAATTTGGTATCTTAATTCCCAACCTCTGATTCACGGGATGCCTCTTTAATGTGATCGTACAATTGCAGGGCTAAATCCTGTGCCGGCTGCTGAGCAGTGGCTTCGCGCACGCCAACCAGATAGGGGCCGTGGGAAAATACAACTTCATAGGTGTCCAGAATATAGATTACTTTGGCCGATGGGATTGCCAGATCCGATTCTGCTGCCGAGCCGCCAAACGCCATCAAAAAATCGGCGTAACTCCCAGCCAATTCCTGTGCTTCACCGGTTGACTTGCGGCGCGAAAGATAGGCCATCAACTGGGTGTCTTCCAACTGATAGGTTGCTGTAAATATTTGATCAAAGCGCTCATAGCCGAAAGCATCGGCAGATACCAACGCAATGCTGTCTTCAATTAGCCCTGCTCTGGGGAAAAGCGCCTTTTCCTCAATAGCCTGCGTCTGGACCGAATGGGTCACAATGAATGTTTCGGCAAAGGTGCGCATCGGCTGCAGGATGGCCTCGGAACGATCTGAAGCGATAATCTCCACATAAAAGGGGCCATGGACAAAAAATAGGGCATTCGAAGTTTGATAGCCATGTTGACCCAGGTCCAATGTTTGGGCGTCCTCTCTGCGCTGTGCGCTGAAAACCGAAAATGCATTTTGCGGTCTCTGCATGTCATAAACGAAAACTTCCATCCACACATCCCCGGCAGTTTCAGATTGCAGCCGCTGGCTGTGAAGGCGCTTGAAGCCTGCTGACAGATACAGCTCCGCTTTACCATTGATTTTATCCGAGAGCGTGGCGGCGTCAAAAGTTTCCATCGGCGTCATGGGAATCTGTCCGGCCGGCACGGTGATCAATGCCGGCTCGGCAGCAGCCGCAGATGCCGGCTGCGTTTTGTCACCGGCCGGCAAATCTAACGCCAGCTGTTGAACCGCTTGAAAATAGCTGAATTGGGCCGTAAAAACGCCACCGGCAATAATCGCCAGGACACCCAGAATGATCAGGCTCAGAAGGGTTTGTTTTGAAGCTGCTTTGGTTTGGTGTTTCTGCTTCACGCCATCCTCAAATCATCACACCGCATGAACGTATTCAGTTACTGAGATAGTCAAGAAAAAGCCGCTGGCTGAGAAATGTGTCTGTTCCCGATAATGGTTGCAGAAAATTGGGATGGGATTTGACAGACAATTTATGGATCGGGTCCATCATAAAAAAAAGGTGGCGGGAAGTCAATTGGAAAGCTATGTCACACTGTGATACCCTATAGGGGCTTAATTTTAATCAAAAATGGCTGGTTGTTGAGATGGAATTCGAAATCATAACGGGATTGTAGTCCACCGGGCCTGAACTTGACCCGATAACTTGACGTCTTATTGTTAAGATAATTCTCAACGGCTGAAACAAATGCTGCCAATGCCTCGCATATCACCACCGGCCTGGCGCAGGTAAAAAATTAGGAGGATTCTATGGACGCTACTGCTTATTGTGATACGCTGGAGGAACATCTGACGGGCTGGAAAGCCAAACTTTATGATGTCATCCGGGTTGTTGATCGCCTGCCGGAAAAGGAAACCGTCTTCTCATCGATCCGCGGGCTGCATGCCATTGTGGATCAGATCGATGCCGAAGTCGAGCAGCTGCGCACCGCCTGCCCGGCCGACTGGTCCTCCAACCGACAGAACCTTGACAGCAAAATGGTTGAATTACAGCGGTCTTTAAAAAATCTTTCCGAAGATGTTGGTGGGCCGGTGATTCCGGATACATTAGCCTGGGTATCCAAGTAGGGTTTCATTCAGAAATGGATAAAGGTTGAGCCCGTTACCCGTTTGCCGGTTAAAAGGCATTCAGATCTAATTTTCATTTCGGGCTCAACCGGCACAACCGGATAACGGGCCAACTGGAAAGATAAACCCAACCGATGAAATAGGCTCAAAAGTCTAAAATTTTGATTTTATTAAATTTAAAGAGTTTATGCCCACACAAAAACGACAATCCCTGCTTTGCCCCAACTGCAAGAAACTCATCAGCACGTCTGAGAGGCGTTGTCCGTATTGCGGCACGGCCCACCCGGCGGCCTGGTGGAAAAATAATATTTGGACCCGCGGATTCAGTGACCCCTACCAGCTGGTCAAAGCGATTATCGGCCTGAACGTCGGAATTTATGTGATCTCCCTGTTATTGAACCCCAGGGGTTTTGCTCTGGCATTGAACCCGCTGACGTTTTTATCGCCTTCTGCGCCGATCCTCGAATTGCTGGGCGCAACCGGAAGCGTTCCGATCGATGCCTACCAGCGTTACTGGACGTTGATTTCGGCCAACTATCTGCACGGTGGAATTTTACATATTTTCTTCAATATGGCGGCGTTCCGACAGCTTGGGTTGCTGGTTGCCCGGGAATATGGTGTTTATCGAATGTTTATGATCTATACCCTGGGTGGGGTGATCGGCTTTTTCACATCTTATCTGGCATCTGTTCCCTGGACCATTGGCGCTTCTGCATCGGTTTGCAGCCTGGCCGGCGCCCTGCTGTACTATGGCAAAAGCCGCGGTGGTGTGTACGGGCGAACGCTGTACAAACAAATCGGTATCTGGGTGGTGTTGTTGTTTATATTTGGAATCCTGATTCCGGTAATCAACAACTGGGCGCACGGTGGCGGGCTTGCGGCCGGCATCGGTCTTGGGTTTGTGCTTGGGTATCAGGAACGCAAAAAGGAGAATATATTTCACAAACTGCTGGCTGGCGGCTTGGCGGTTTTATCACTCCTGATCCTGGGTTGGGCGATTCTGTCGGGGATCTATTATCGCTTTTTGCTATGAAGTTACCGGTGGCTGGGATCCGTATCGCGACTTCAGCTCAAAACGTCGATTCAACCTAAAAAAGGTAGGGCAATAATACCCTACCTTTGTGTGCAATTACAGGAAAAAATGAGCTACTGTAATCAAACTTTCTATTTACACATGTAAGCGCTGGAGATTAAATGCAGAACAGGCTAACTATTTTTACCAGCGTAATGTTGGTATCTATGCTGATCGGGCTAAAAATTGACAAGATTGTGTCAGCTTCATCACCTGTTTATGCAGGCCATAAAAATACGGTTTCAAGCATATCTTATGATCGGCTCAGGGAGGCAATGGAAATATCTGCCGCTTATCTGACAAAGAATTGCGATGGAATAGGAAAATTCTTGTATCGTATAAATGTAAATCCGGATATCCCTGTAAAGCCAAGATACAATTTTCTGAGACATGCTGGGGCCATTTATGCGTTGGCAACTTATGATCAACTTTATCCGCAAGATACGACAAAAAATGCTCTAAAACGTGCCTCAGCATTTTTAAAAAAGAGTTCAATAGCGTCGATGCCGGAAAGAGAAGATTTACTGGCGGTCTGGTCTCATCCGGAAATTACCGGCATCAGAAAACCCCTGCAAGCCAAACTCGGGGGGGCAGGATTGGGACTCATCTCCTTGTTGAGTGTTGAAAAAATTATTCCCGGTACAACTCCTGTAGAATATTTGCGTAAAATGGGTAATTTTATTTTATTTATGCAGAAACCCGACGGCAGTTTTTATTCTAAATATATCCCCGAAAAGGGTGGCAAGGACGATACATGGGTATCGTTATACTATCCGGGTGAAGCCGCATTAGGGTTGCTAATGCTTTATGAGAAAGATCGTTCTTTAAAATGGCTGCAAGGCGCTGCAGATAGCATAGCTTATTTAGCGCGTAAACGCGAAGGTAAAAAACCGGTCGAAGCTGATCATTGGGCACTTTTAGCAACTTACAGATTACTACCGTTATATCACCTTTGCCGGCAGTCATTGCCCAAAAAGGCCATCGAGCTCCATGCAATCCAAATCTGTGAAAGCATTTTGCAAAGCATACCGATTAATAACCGAAACACAGCGTATTTTGGATGTTTTACAAACGACGGTCGAACAACGCCAACAGCAATAAGACTGGAAGGTTTGTTGGCAGCGATGAGTTTCTTGCCGGAGGAATATACCACTTTACGAAGGCGAATGATCTCCGTCATTAATGATGGATTATTGTTTTTACTACGGGCTCAATTACCTTCCGGTCAATATGCAGGAGGCATTCCGCGGGCCATTAAAGAGCTATCTGAAAATCATCCACAATTCAGTGATTCCTTCAACCGGCGCGTCACTGAAATCCGCATTGATTACGTTCAGCATGCTCTAAGCGCTATGATCCTTTACAACCAGTATTTTTTTTAAAGAAGGTAAGATTATTTCGGATTTCGTTTAGCTTTTAGTCATCGTCGTCGTCATCGTCGTCGTCATCGTCGTCATCGTCGTCATCGTCGTCATCGTCATCGTCGTCATCGTCGTCGTCATCGTCATCGTCGTCGTCACCGCCGCCGCCACCGCCACCGTCACCGCCACCTCCACCGTCACCGCCACCTCCACCGTCACCGCCACCTCCACCGCCGCCGGAGCCGCCACCGCCGCCGGAGCCGCCACCGCCGCCGGAGCTGCCACCACCACCGGAGCCGCCAACACCGCCGGAACCGCCACCACCGGAACCACCAGCGTCGGGACCGCCACCATCGAGACCGCCAGCGCCGGAACCCCTGCCGCCGTGGATAGCGCCGATCGTAATCTGTGTGTTTGTGCTTATGCTTTCCTGCTCACTGGTTGTGGTGGCATTTTTGCCGGGATCAGCAGAGGTAATGGTCAGTTTTTCCCCGGAGAAAACGGACATCTTATTTGATCCGATTTCGAGCATCATTGCACCACCGTCGAAAACGCCAATTTCAGTTGCACCTTCGACTGCACGCACGTAACCCTTTAATTCAACATTCGTCATATAAAGATCGCCGATAGTCGCTTTTTCGGTCGGGGTATCGAAATGCAACGGTCGGGAGGATTCGTTTAGTGAATAATAAACGGTTCCTTGCTGAACCATTAACTCGTTACGATTGGCCGTCTGGTTTACGGAAAATGCGGTCTTGGGTTCTACCTGCATATCAACGTCGTCCAGTTGGATCAGACACCCAGCCTCGCATTCTAATAATAAACCTTCTGGAAGCAGGGCTTCCTGATTGAATTCACCTATTACATTGCCGCCTTTAATGATGGAAACCTTGCCCGTAGGAACGATTCTCGCCGCAAACCCTGCAGTCGCAAAAGCAAAGAATATAAAAAAAACAATAATTTTCAGCATTAAAGTCTTTTTTCCTTGGCCCGGCATGGTCAACCTCCTTCGTGTACAGGAAAAATACTCAAAAAAACCCGTTTGCAGGCATGAATGCAGATTTAAGATAAAGTGCTTTCCTTTGCGGAAATCATAAGTTTTTGCCATTTGCCACCGTTTGCTTCAAAAATGATGGCTTTGATTTGATGCCAAATGCAAAAATGTCGTTTCAAACTAAACGGAGGAGACTCTAAAGTTAGAGAAATACCGGTAATTCGAAAGTCACAAGAAACGTATGAGCGAAACCCGCTTGAACATCAATATTGAAATTGAATAAAAGGAAAAAGAATAAATGTCAATTAAAAATGGTCAATAACTGCAGCAATTTATAACTATATATAGTTTTCTTTCTAACTATAAATGAAGAAAATCATTAAATTGGCTGCGACTAAAGGGGGATAAACTGCGGGGAAACTATAAATTTTGTAAGCTTTGATATATTGAGAGATGTCCAAATATCAATTTCCCTAAAATCATTACGGATATGAAACGCATATAGGAAATGCCGTATGTTCGCGGATGTCTGGTATCTACTCCCACCATTTAAAGAAATGATGCACCGGCCCGTGGCCGTGGCCGATCGTATAGGCGGCGCCGGCCGCGATTGCCTGGTTCATATAGGCCTTGGCTTTTTGGACGGCCGGTTCGATATCGTGGCCCTGGGCCAGATAAGCGGCAATCGCTGACGAAAGGGTGCAGCCGGTGCCATGGTTGTTGCGGGTTTGAATGCGTTCTGCGGTCAACCACACCGGGCGGTTCTCGCGCGCCAGGTAAAGCAGGTCGCTGCTTTGATTGTCATCCCCGTGCCCGCCTTTAATCAAGATGCTGCGGCTGCCGTGCGCGGCTAGTTCGCCAGCGGCGCTTTCAACATCTTGCCGATCTTGGAGGGTTTGTCCGGTCAGGACCATGGCCTCCGGCAGATTGGGGGTCACGACCTCGGCCAGCGGCATCAAATAGGTTTTGATGGCTTCAACGGCGTCATCCTGCAACAGTTTATCTCCGCTCTGGGCCACCATAACCGGATCGAGCACGATTTTGGAGGCGCCGTGTCTTTTGAGGGCTGCAGCTATCGCTGCGATGAGCTCGGCCGAATATAGCATTCCGATTTTAACGGCATCGGCCCCGATATCGCTCAGGACTGCATCGATTTGTTCGACGGCAAATGCCGGGGGGACGGCGTGGATGCCGTTAACGCCGCAGGTATTCTGAGCGGTCAAGGCCGTAATGACGGACATACCGTAACAGCCAATTGCTGAAAACGTTTTTAGATCGGCCTGAATGCCGGCGCCGCCGCCGCTGTCAGAGCCGGCGATGGTCAGCACTTTACGATATTGTTTGGCGGTTTTCTGATTTGGGGCAGCTTCATTCATTTTCTTTGGCCTTAAAATGATCCCAGCCTGTCGGGGTTATGGGTTTGGTTGTATCATCCGGATCGATGAGAGTAAGCTGTTTGTCCGCGGTGATTTCACCGATGGCAAACAACGGACGCTTAAATTTGCTTTCAAAGTTATGCCTAATATCTTCGGCACGGTCCGGTGCTACCGTGCACAGCAGGGTATAATCTTCGCCACCGGAAAGGGCGTAATCGACCGGGTCAAAATCAAAACGCGCACAAAAATCTTTCAGGTTCGATGAAATGGGTATTTTATCGGCATACAGGCAGGCGCCGACCCGGCTTTCTTCAGCAATGTGGCCCAGATCGGAGCTCAAACCGTCACTGGTATCGATGGCCGCGTGAACCCCCGGTTGGCGGGCAAGAAAGCGGCCTTCCCGCAGATGGGGTTGCGGCAGGTTGTGGGCCTTAAGCAGTGATTTGAGCCCTTGTGTGTCGGCGGCAATTTGGTTGAGGATCAGATGCAGACCGGCCTTGCTATCGCCCAGAAATCCGGTTGAACATATGATATCCGACGGCCGGGCGGCATCGCGGCACAGAATTTCTGCCTCCGGCACTACGCCCTGTATGACGATGTTAATGATCAAGTCTATCTTCGAGCGGGTGGTATCCCCGCCGAGTACATTGACGTCGAATCCGGCGGCCAGATCCTTAATGCCATTGTAGATGTCATCCAGGTAATCTAAATGACAATCATCGGGAATGGCAATACTGATAAATGCTTCCCGGGCGGTGCCGCCCATGGCGGCGATATCGCTCAGGTTGACGGCCAGGGCCTTATAGCCCAGATCAAATCCGGATATGGCCTCGCGCAGGAAATGAATGCGCTCGACCAGCAAATCCGTTGTGATCAGTGCCAGCTGGTCGGGATCGCATCTGAAAGCGGCGGCATCGTCACCGATGGCTTTGACAATCGTATTCGGCCGAATCAAGCAGCCGCGGCTGATCTTTTTGATAAATCCAAATTCACCGATTTTTTTCAGGCTCATGTCTGTCGGGCCTCGTTTATCACCTGCTTTAATTCGCGGGCTACGGTCTCCGGATCATCGGCAGCCATAATCGCCGAAACCACCGCAACACCATCAGCGCCGTTGCGAATGACCGCAGCCGCGTTGCCCTGATTTAAACCACCGATGCCCACCAGCGGCAGTTTTACGGCCTTGCGAATTTCCCGCAGCCCTTCCAGCCCCAGGGCAGGCGCCGTATCGGTTTTGGTAGGCGTGGCATAAATGGGGCTAACGCCCAGGTAATCGGCGCCACCTTTTTCAGCTACAATGGCATCTTCCAGGCATTCAGCTGAAATGCCGATGAGCATCGTATCGCCCGCAATACCCTTGGCTGTATCCAGCGGCATATCCGTTTGGCCAAGATGGACACCATCGGCGTCGACCGCCTGAGCGACATCGAGCCGGTCGTTGATAATCAACGGGACATGGCGTGTTTTAAGAAACGCTTTAATGATCAGGGCCTGCTCGATAAACTCCAGGGTCGAACACTCCTTTTCGCGCAGTTGTACGACGGTGGCGCCGCCGTTAACGGCAGCGGTGACGATTTCAAGGATTGAGCGACCGCGGGCCAAACCCCGGTCGGTCACCAGGTACAGCGAATAGTCTATGTTAGCAGTTTTCATAAGCCCTGCCTCCATTTAGTGCTGCTGGCAGCTTGCTCCTAGTCCCTGGCTGAATACTGTTAATTGTTGAGGTTTTGCTGTAGGCCGGTCATATACAGACATATATCAACCTATAATACGCTACTGCCGAGGCGCGATAACTAGCAAAAAGCTCTTCTGATCCTGAAGCCCGCGCCAAGGGGCCAGAAACCAGAAGCGAGTAGCCAGCCGCATGCAGCGGGTAGCAAGCTGCCAGTAGCCAGAAGCCAGTGGCCGGCTGCGTTAACCAACGGCCTCAATTTGGGAGCCATTTTGCAGGTCCTGGGGTGTAATCGTATACAGGGCATCGATCATCTGGATCATAAAGCTTCCCGGGGCGTCTGCTTGACGGCCGGCAACCTCGCCGGCCAGACCGAAATAGGCCAGTGCCGTTGCCGTGGCGCTGAGCGGATCATCATCGACGGCTAAAAAGGCCCCGATCACCACGGTGGCCGTGCAGCCGGTGCCGGTGACATAACCCATCAGGGGGTGTCCGTTTGCCACGCGCACAACGCGGCTGCCGTCGGTGACCAGATCAACCGCTCCGGTAATGGCCAGGGTGGTGCTAAGTTCCTCGGCTAAAACCGTGGCGGCGTCGGCGGCTTCTTCGACCGAGTGAATCGAGTCCACCCCTTTTGTTTTAGAGTTCTCATGCCGCAGCGACAGTATTTCCGATGCGTTGCCGCGGATGACACTGATTTTCGCAGCATCTATGATTTTTTTAGCCGAATTGGTACGCAGCGCTGTGGCGCCGGATCCAACCGGATCGAGAATAATGGGTGTTTGCTGTGCGGTGGCCTTCTTACCGGCCTTTATCATCGCAGCAATCCAATCATCGGTTAATGTGCCGATATTGAGCACCAGCGTACCGGCAAAGGAAACCATATCTTCAACTTCATTCCGGGCATGTGCCATAACCGGTGAAGCCCCCATTGCCAGCAAGGCATTGGCGGTATAATTCATGACCACAAAATTGGTGATATTGTGAATGAGCGGTTTTTTCTCCCTGACGGCCGTCAGATTATAAGCAGCCTGTTCGTTTAAATTTTTCATCGCTTACCTCATTTTCTTCGTCAGTTTTTTGGCTCTATCTGTAACTGGATTCAAACAACCTGTAAAAATGTCACTATTCAATAAATGAGGCGTCGGGGCGTTTTCTGTAAAACCCCAAATAATAAAGGAATGAATTATCAGCAGCAAAATCGTGCACTGTCCGAATGGTTAAGGGAGTGTAGCGAAAGAACAGCAATAACCCCAAAGCTGCGAATGGGCACGAATGTGATTTTACGTCCAAACCATTATGTTATATTTGAATTCTGTTCTTTCGCTACACTCCCTTAATCATGAGTTTGCACGGGGAAGTCGTTGATGATTCATTCCGTGATCGTTTTAAAAAACTTCCCTTCACCTCATATAAAAAGCCGCCTCCAGCAGGAAACGGCTTGTTCGTGTGTATGCGATTGTGCGTGTCGTTCCCTTCGCTGGTATTACCCAGATCAGGTTCCAAGGGTATGATCTCAGGCTAAAAAAGCCACCCCAACTTGAAGCTATCTCAAAAATGCATCTAACGTTTATAGGTTGAGCCCGTTACCCGGTAAACCGTTTGCCGCTTAAGGATAATCTGTGACTGCATACCATTCGAATCGGGCTCAACGGGCTAACCCCGTTTCACGCGGACTTTCGGCCGGCTCAACTGGCCAACCGGGAAGCGTGATCTACTATTTTTGTGAAAGCTTCTTAATATATCAAAAACCTTAAATCCCCGCCAAATGCATGTCAAGTAGAAATTCTTTTGGCGTCAATCGTCGTCACCACTAAATTTGGCAATAATCCTGTTGGTTTTAAAATAAGCAGTGCCGTGCTCAACGAGACACCGGAACTGTTTATTGTGCGGCAGCGAATCTACTTGACCGTCACGACCGGGCACGGTGCATTTAAAATCACGTACTGCGCGGTGGAGCCAAACACGAGTTTGCCGACCTTCGATCGGCGCCTGACCCCCATGATGATTTCATCTACCTGTTGTTCTTCGGCCAAGCGGGTCAGATCCTCGCCGGGCTCCAGACCTCTGACCGACAGCAGCGCTTCGCAGACAATGTCCTTCTTTTTGAATTCATTTTTGTGATATTCCAGCTCGCGCTCATTGTTTTCAAAGTCTCTTTTGGGCACATCCGGCCCGCCGACCATTGATTGCACCAGAAAAATTTGCGCACCAAATGCCTGAGCATGCTCCGCCGCCAGCTCCAATGCTGCTCCGGCTACTTTGGATCCGTCAAACCCCACCATAATTTTCATAATATCCTCCTTATTAAAGTCCCAAATCTTGATTAATCAGAACGATTTTTACCCTGCCTTTGGGAAATGCTTTTTCAGTGATGGTCCAGGTATTGCAAATTCGGTCCGGGCTCTGGCACTCCTGGCAATAAGATGTCTTGACACAGGGCGTTTTCTTGTCCAATCGCATGGAGTTGGTCGGCGCAACGTAATTTTTCACCCGGAACATGGCTTCTTCCAGATCGGGCACAATTTTGTTGCGTCCCACCATGATAATAACCCAGTGTGGGCCGAACGTCAGCGCCGCGATTCGGTTGCCGATCATATCCAGATTCACCAGTTGACCGGCTTCGGTGACAGCATTGGTACCGGTGATAAACAGATCGGCATGCAGCGCCTGCCGGCGCCGTTGTTTTTTTTCATCATCGGAAATCTTTTTGTCGAACGTGTCCCAGACCTCGAGATCCGCCTGATCTTTCAGCTTTTTGTACAGGCCCGATCCGGTAAAGGTCATCGAGCCGCCCCATGATACGGTCTTGGGTTTTAATTGGGGGATCAGATTCTGCAGCACGATTTTATTCGCATCCGCTTCATTTTCCGTCAGAAAGACATCAAAATTGTTGGCTTCAAGAGCCGCCTTTACCTCTGCCAGCCGGATTTGCCAAAAGTTGTCGATCGGTTTTTCCATTTTCCCCTTCCTTTCAGTGAATAACTTGCTCTTTCAGCAACGGTTAGCGCGAGCAATGTCTTTAGGCCATCTTCTTTGAACTTGTTATATAATGCAAATCATTTTTAAGAAATATTACCAAAAGCCGTCAAAAGAAATAGTAGATAACGTCCACCGCCAGGAAACGGGATTTCACATCCGATTTTAATAGATTAAGGTGTTCAATAAAACGCGATGCAAACCGTTTTAAAATGTGTGTGTGCGGGCATACACGCTAGTATTCGAGTATTTTTGAATCGGTTTACCATAAAGCCCTCAGGCGTTAGATGCATTTTTTTGACAGCTTTTAAGTTATTTTGGCAACCACTAATGTAACATCATCCGTTTTAGCCAGCGGCTGGCAGAAGCGGTCGACCGCTTGGATGACCGTTTGAATGATTTCCTTGGCCGGCCGATCGGCCTGCTGGCGGATGATGTCTTTAAAACGTTCTTTGCCGAACATGTCGCCTTTGGGGCTTTGCGCCTCCCAGATCCCGTCGGTCCCCATCATAATGATCTGGCCCGGGCTAATTTTTTTATCAAATTTTTGATAGGCAGCCTTCTCAGATACGCCCAATGGCAACGCATTGCCGGTTAGGTCTTCAAAGCGGTCGTCTGCACGGTCGTAGATCATGGCCGGATCATGGCCGGCATTAACCCAGTGAATGATCTGATCGCCGCGGTCGATTTCGCAAATAAACAGCGTCATGAAGCGCCCGGAATCTTCGACATCGCGCGTCAGTTGCCGGTTCACGTCGGATACCACCTGATCCAGTTCACCCGATCTCGAGGTGCGCTGGCGCAGAAAAGCCCGCGCAGTGGTCATGAGCAATGCCGATGGGATGCCGTGATCGGCGACATCGCCCACCACCACACAGATCTTTTTCTGGTCTTTTCCCCCGGTCATCAGATAGTCGTAATAATCGCCGCCGGTTTCTTCACAATAGATGCTGGTGCCCGCAATATCCAAACCGCCCATTTGGGGGTCCTGAGCGGGAAGCAGATTTTGCTGGACCTCCATGGCGATATTCAAAGACTGCTGCAAACGTTCGCGCTCCTTGAGCCCTTCGGTCATTTCATTGATGGCATCACCGGTATAGCCGATCTCATCGTTTGTGGTGACCTTTACCTTTTTGTCGTAGCGGCCGTTTCTGACACCGTGCAGCGTTTGAATGATTTCAGCAAATGGTAAGGTCAGGTTTCGGCTGACCAGCATCGTCAGGCAAAGACCGGCAATAATAAAAATGGAAGTGTTCACAAATATGGCAGACCGTAAAATATCCAGCTGTGTCACCAGATCGTATTCGGTGCCGGTGATTCGATAAAAGATATGCAGGATCGAAAAAAGGGGTAGGAGATTGCATGCAAAAAGGAGCGCTACCAACCGGGTCCGAATTCTAATGCGCAACGTTTTCGGGATCCTTGATAATTCTCCTTCAGGGAAAAAATAGGGCGCCAATCGCTTTTGCAGCACATGTTCAAGCAGAAAGAATGCCAGGGTAACCGTGATGAAACCGGTGCTCAAGCTCATGAAAAAAGAGCGTTGGATCCAATAGGAACCGACATCCAAAATCCACCACATACAGGAGTAGACAACGGCCGAGAGAATCCACATGCTTAAGCTCAGACCGATCAGAACATAGGGTTCATTTAGCACTTTGCGGCGGGCGGTTTCCTCCAATTGTTGCGATACGGATTTATTGGCAAACCGCGCTTCTAAATATTTTCGAATGGGTCGCTCATAGCGTATCGTCATTACCCAGACAAAGATGAATGCCACGGGTGTAAAAAGAATATCAATCATTTCGACCACAGGATTTTGCCAGATGTGTTCCGGCGGATCAGGTTCTGCCCGAAACATCAACACCTGGAAAAAAGCGACAGCGATGAAATTTGCCAACATGTTGGCCAACAACATTTCATTTTTTAGATGGTAGCGTTTAAATTTTGTCATGGTGGGTGACTCCTGCCGTCATGGATGCGATATCAAAAGGTCAGCTTCTTTTCTGTTGATACAGATCTGATAGTGGGCAAATAGAATAAATTCGATATACCCTGCTTTAAATAAGGTGAATGTTCAAAGTTATTTGGAACTACTACAATATCAAGGATAAATCAAACCAGACGACAAACCCACCGGTCATTGTGAGCCTTCTGTGCGTCACGGTTCATCGCGAACACCTTTATAGTGGTTGTCAAAAAAGCGTTCCGGTTGCGGAACGCTTTTTTGCTACAACACCGATGCCGCCATTTTTTTTTCGGAATATTAATATGACGAGCGGTGTAAAGACAAATTGACGATCTGTATATCCTTCTGCATATTATCTTTAATCTGAACCTGTGGTGTGTTATTGTGCCTTAAAACAATGTGCGCAACCCCTTGATGGAACAAGGTGAAGCTTTATGGGTAAAAGAATAAAAAAGTTTGAGGATGTTGATCATGTGGCTGCGGCGCTGGAGTCCGCCGACTATATTTGTTCGAAAACAATTGCCACGGTTGTTTTTTTGGCACAGGCTACACTCAAACCGGTGCTGGTGGAAGGTCCTGCCGGAGTAGGCAAAACGGAGCTGTCCAAAGCCGTTGCCCGCAGCCTGGGGCGCGAGTTGATTCGATTGCAGTGTTACGAAGGGCTGGATGAAACCAAAGCACTGTATGAATGGGAGTATGCCAAACAGCTGCTGTATACGCAAATGGTCAAAGAAAAAATTGATGATGTGGTTTCCGGCTCCCGCAGTTTGACCGAAGCAGTCGATCGCATTGCCGATCAGGAAGATGCATTCTTTTCCGAGCGGTTTATCCAAACGCGGCCGCTGCTGCAGGCGATTTCATCCGTGCAGCCGGTTGTCCTGCTGGTGGATGAAGTCGATAAATCCGATCCTGAATTCGAGGCCTTTCTGTTAGAAGTCTTAAGCGATTTTCAGGTATCGATTCCAGAGCTGGGCACCCGCACGGCACGCAACATTCCTTTTGTGTTTTTAACCTCCAATGATTCGCGCGATATGAGCGACGCCCTGAAGCGGCGCTGCATTCATTTGTACATCAATTATCCGGATCGCGATCTGGAGATGAAAATCGTCCGTCTCAAAATCCCCGGAATTAAAGCAGCGCTGGCCGGCCAGCTGATCGATGCCATCCATAAAATTCGAGATTTAGACCTCAAAAAGAAACC
>JASFIV010000010.1:0-37945 GCA_050122475.1 Desulfobacterales bacterium
AACCTCCTCGCCCTTCAATTCGAATTCATAGGTTTCGTATTCATCGTCGGGATCTTTGACAAAAAAATTCAGGCTACCGCATACAGGACATTTCATCATCAATGATTCATTTCGTGTTTGGTGTTTGGTGTTTAGTATTCGAATATGAGAACTCAGATGATAGAATTGCCAACAAAACACAAAATACAAAATACTAAACACTTGAAAAATTTTCTTTAAAAATTTTTCAATACTAATCGACTTTAAAAAAGGCTTTCTTTTTGGCTTTGCACACCGGGCATTCATCCGGGGCTTCACTCTCGCACGTGTAGCCGCATACGCTGCAAACATAGTAATCGACTTCCTCAAGGCCATCCATGTTCGCCAGCGCTTTCTCGTACAAATCGGCATGCACTTTTTCAACGGCATTCGCATACTCAAAGCTGCGCAGGGCGGCGCTGTTGTCTTCGGCTTTGGCATCTTCGATCATTTCCGGGTACATGTTTTTAAATTCATGCGTCTCGCCGTCAATCGCCGCTTTGAGGTTATCGGCGGTGGAGCCGATACCCTTGAGGGTCCGCAGATGGGCGTGAGCATGCACGGTTTCAGCTTCGGCTGCCGCACGGAAAAGTTTAGCCACCTGGCTGTAGCCTTCCTGATCGGCTTTTTTGGCGAAAGCCAGATATTTACGGTTGGCCTGGGACTCACCGGCAAATGCGTCTTTTAAATTTTGTTCGCTCTTACTCATACATTTCCTCCTTTTTTTTCCATCCAGAAATGGCCCTTTTTACAATGGCCTGTGTTCTGCGTGGCTCACAGTGCATAGAGCATAGCGCATGGGGCATAGCGTTTTGAACTAATGCAGTAATGGCTCATTTCTGTACTGGAAAATGGTTAAGTTATTAACATTAGATGGTTAAGGATTAAGTGCGCTAATGTGTCTTAATTTGTTGAAGGCAAATGGTAAAACAAATTTTATGCCAACTGCTGGACTAACCTTCAATAAAATGAAAATCATTTAATATCGATATGTTATAATATCATCGATCTATTTTAGATAGCATCTTTGTTCGCCATTTTTGCCCCATATTGAGACAGATTGTCTCATAATTTTTTTTTAGACGGCACAGAGGCCAGCCCTACTTTTATGAAGCGCAACCGGCAAACCTGTTTATTAATGATTCAAAAGTGTCTCATGGAACACGCTGTTTTTGCAGCTTTTTGAGCCTATTTGGCCGCCTATTTATCGCGCAGGACCGCATGGGCCGCCGCCAGGCGGGCAATAGGCACCCGGAACGGCGAGCAGGAGACATAGGTCAGACCCAGCTCGTGGCACAGCTGGATGGATGTCGGGTCCCCGCCGTGCTCACCGCAGATACCACATTCCAGCTCGGGATTTTTGGCACGCCCCTTGGTCACCGCGATGTGCATCAATTCGCCTACTCCGTATCGATCGATGGTGGCAAAAGGATTGTCCGGTAAAACACCTTTGGAGATGTATTCCATTAAAAATCCGGCTTCAGCATCATCCCGTGATATGCCATAGGTGGTCTGGGTCAGGTCGTTAGTACCGAAAGAAATAAATTCGGCATATTCGGCAATTTCATCCATTGTCAGGGCCGCGCGTGGAATCTCGATCATGGTGCCGAATTTATAATCGATTTTAATATCCTGCTCATCCATCACCTTTTTGGCTTCGCTTTCCAACGCCTGGCGCTGAATTTTGAGCTCGTTGACATGGCTGGTCAGCGGAATCATGACTTCCGGATGGACATCCACCCCATCTTTGGCCACCGCGCAGGCGGCTTCAAATATGGCCCGTACCTGCATGGTGGTCAGCTCCGGAATCTGAATGCCCAGCCGCACCCCCCGCAAGCCCAGCATAGGATTAGCCTCGTGCAGGCTCTCCACCCGTTTGAGGATGGTCTCTTTGATGCGGATCTGTTCGAGCAAATCGTCCACCTGGGCCAAGTTGGCGGCCTGCTGCAGCCGAATTTTCAGATCGGAAAGTTCGTGCATCAGGTCAAAGCGATTGGGTAAAAATTCATGCAGCGGTGGATCGATCAAGCGAATGATCACCGGCAGCCCGTCCATGGCCCGAAAAAGCCCTGCGAAATCCTCGCGCTGGAAGGGCAAGATCGCTTCCAGGGCCTCCTTGCGTTCCCGAGTCAGATCGGTCATGATCATTTTCTGAACGTGCGGCAGACGCTCAGACTCGAAAAACATGTGCTCGGTGCGGCAAAGGCCGATGCCCTGGGCGCCGTATTCACGTGCCCGCTCGGCATCTTTGGGATAATCGGCATTGGCCCAGACACCCAGGCGCCGGAATTCATCGGCCCAGGACAGCAGCTTTAACAGCCAGGGATCGTTGATATCCGGCACCATGGTCTCCAGCTGACCCAGATAGACCTCACCGGCGGTGCCATCGATGGAGATCCAATCGCCTTCTTTTATTTCATGGGTTCCCACACTCATTTTACGATTGGCCAAATCAATTTCAAGGGAGGCAACGCCCACAACAGCCGGTGTGCCGAACTGCCGGGCTACTAACGCTGCATGGCTGGTGCGCCCGCCACGGCTGGTCAGAATGCCTTCAGCCGCCAGCATACCATGGACATCGTCGGGTTTGGTCTCAGGTCGCACCATGATTACGTCTTTGCCCCCTTCTTTAGCCCACTTTTCAGCGCGATCGGCATCGAAGGCCACGATACCGACTGCAGCGCCCGGCGACACATTGAGTCCTTTGGCCAAGAAAGCCCCCGAACTGTGGGCTTTTCCCTTAGCCTGGACATCAAACTGAGGGTGTAAAAAGAAATCGATTTGATCAGGGGTTACCCGCATCACCGCTTCTTCCTTGGTGATCAACCCCTCTTCGACCATATCCACCGCGATGCGCACAGCCGCCTGGGCGGTGCGCTTGCCATCTCGGGTTTGCAGCATCCAAAGCTTGCCGTTTTCGATGGTAAACTCCACATCCTGCATCTCGCGGTAATGTTTTTCCAGTTTTTGACAGATCTCTTCAAATTCCTTGTAAGCTGCGGGCATCTCGTCTTTTAATTTTTGAATATCATCAGTAATGCGGATCCCGGCAACCACATCTTCTCCCTGGGCGTTGGTCAGATAATCGCCTTCGATATGCTGCTCGCCGGTGGAGGCATTGCGGGTCATGGCCACCCCGGTGGCGCTGGTATTGCCCATATTGCCGAAGACCATGGTGACGATGTTCACCGCTGTTCCCATATCATGGGCGATGCCGGCGGCATTGCGATAGTCTATGGCGCGCTTGCCGTTCCAACTTTTAAAAACGGCTTCGGTGGCCTTGCGCAATTGAACCAGCGGATCGTTCGGAAAATCGCTATGCGTATATTTTTTGTATATCTTCTTGAATTCTTCGGTAATCGCCTGCCAGTCACCAGCCGTCAATTCAGTGTCGCTTTTGACACCCGCTTTACGGCGCACATGGGTAATAACCTCTTCAAAGGGCTCGTCGGGAATGCCTATAACCACACTGCCGAACATCTGCACCAATCGTCGATGGGCATCGTATACAAAACGTTCGTCACCGGTTAACTTGATCATCCCCTTAAGGGTATCATCGTTGAGACCGATATTGAGAACCGTATCCATCATGCCGGGCATGGAAAACTTGCCCCCCGAACGGCAGGAAACCAGCAGCGGATTTTTTGCATCGCCAAATCTCTTGCCGGTGGCCGATTCAATTTTTTTCATAGCCTCCAGCACCTGCTCCCACATACCGGCAGGAAAACTTTCACCGGCTGCCAAATATGCATTACAAGCTTCAGTGGTCACAGTAAAGCCGGGCGGCACCGGTATGCCAATTCGCACCATTTCAGCCAGGTTGGCGCCTTTGCCGCCTAACAGCCCGCGCACCGCATCCCATAAACCGCCGACATAGTTTTCCGCCTGGTCGACTTCATCAAAAATATAAACCCATTTGCTTGTGCTGCTCATCTTTACATCCCCCAGTATAGAAGTGTGTTTGAATAGATTAATGCATTCGATGATAATAAAATGGTTAACAGGCTCCCGGTAGAGTGTTCTTGTCCAAAGCGAGCGTGTGTTGGTCACTGCTGTGGATCAAAGTAAGCTGGATACCGGTTTATGATTGATGAATTTAGGCAGGCGGTTGGGCAGTCATCTGAAACCATCGCAAAGGAGTCCACCTGCTTCAGCAAGCTTCAATTCAATACTTGCCAGCGGCATCCCATCTGATAAAAGCCATTAACCCCTTAGGAAGTCAAGTATTTTCTTGGCCGTCATTGGTAACGGGAAACTTACAAACCATGGCTGGGAATCCGCTTAAAATGGTCTCCCTGGTAAGCGCCCTTGATTCGGTCTAATTCGGGTATTATGTTAAAATCATTGAATTAATGACCTTTATAGTTTAGCATTCAATAGAGTTGAGTCGGCGTCAGAGGACTTTATTATTTTTGAGCACTGCAGGTCTTTAATTCATCATGACGCCGGGCATCGCGACACACATCGCTACAGATAAAAAATCCCTTTGCGTATGGAGTTAAATCATGGAGAACTGGGAAAAACAACTTTCATGTGCTGAAGCCTGCAACCGGTGCAGCAGGCCGTTGAAAAGCAAAGAACGCCGGATCTTATCCGTCGTCGACCATCAACCCATCTGCCTCGATTGTAAAAAAGAAGAAGAAAAGAAACCGGACTACGAAGATGTTTCAAGACAGATGATGGCCGAGTGCATGCAACAAACCGGCAGACCCTATGGGGATGCGGCCAGCTATTGTTTTCATCATTTTATACCCTTTAAATGCACCTGAACCTGGATCATGCATAAAAAGTAATGAGAAGTGGTTATTAAATCAAAATAGCAGCAGGGCAAGCTAAAATCAGCTTGGACGACTTACATGGTTGCAGACAAAGACCATAAGGCACTCCTTGAAAAAATCAAAGCGCTGGAAAAAGAAGCTGCCGCGTGTGAAAAAGCAGAGGCAAAGCTGAAAAATCAATTCGACTTCTTGAATTCTGTGCTGGAGTCCCTGTCACAACCGTTCTACGTGGTCGATGCAAATGATTACAGTATCAAATTGGCCAATTCAGCTGCCCTAAAAAGGGCTGCCTCAGGTAAATCCACCTGCCATGCTCTCACCCATAAGCGCGATACCCCCTGTGATTCCAGCGAAAACCCCTGCCCATTGGAAATCATCAAAAAAACCAAACGGCCAGTCCAGGTCGAACACGTGCATTTTGACGAAAAAGGCAACCCCAGAAATGTTGAAGTGCATGCTCATCCGATTCTGGATGAAAAAGGTGATGTCACCCAGATGATCGAATATAGCTTTGATATTACCAAGCGCAAACAAATTGAAGCGACCATCAAAGAATCGGAAACCAAGTTCCGAAGGGTCGCCGAATCCGCCAAAGATGCCATCATCACTGCCAACCGGGTCGGAAAGATCGCCTTTTGCAATACTGCGGCATCTAAAATGTTCGGTTACCCTGCCGATGTGCTTATCGGCCAATCTATCAGTATTTTGATGCCGCAGCGATTCCGCGAGGCTCACGAGCACGGCATGGCCAGAGTGGCCTCCAGCGTTGAATCCCGTATGATCGATGAAACCGTTGAGTTGTTTGGCATCACAAAGGATGGCATTGAATTTCCGGTTGAGTTGTCACTGTCGACCTGGAAATCCGGCAATGAGCGTTTCTATACGGGCATCATCCGGGATATCTCCATGCGCAAACAGAATGAGAAAGAACTCAATCAATTGATTGGCAGCCTCAAAAAGTCCCTTGCCAAAGTCAGACAGTTAAGCGGCCTGCTGCCCATCTGCGCATCATGCAAAAAAATTCGTGATGACAAGGGGTACTGGAATCAAATCGAAGAGTACATTCGACACCATTCCGAAGCTGAATTCAGCCATGGGATCTGCCCGGAATGTTCCCGAAAACTCTATCCGGAATATCACCGCCGAGGGCTATTGAAGAAAACGAATTTAGATGAGAATTGATCTGGTTTAGGCCGGCTTCATACCCTTGATCTTCAGCGGCCAGAATGTGACTTGAGGTGAACAAGCTCCTGGTGAATCCATTTTCTGCGATCCTTTTCCACCTTCATCATACGCTTCCCTTCTTTTTAGGTGTTAAACGGATCAGGGTTAATGGGCCATGCAGCCTAGAATGTACATTCGTCACTTATGCATCGAGCAGTCAATATGCCCATTTTATTGTTGAATTTAAAATTCGCAAAAAAAATGTATAGCCATCCCTAATTGATCAATTCAGGTCTTTTGCTTGACAAACATTAAAATTTTCTCATACAAAAGCCAATCAACAAAACACGCAACGGCTAAAAAGATAGCCCTTGTCTGTATTTCATACCGCGTATTTTATTGGTGAATCCATTTTTCAAGGAGTAGCTAAATGGCCCAGTTGCTTTCAGACCGCAGAGACATTGACTTTGTTCTATACGAACAATTACAGATCGAAGATCTTGTTAAAACAGAAAAATACAATGATTTGAACCGCAAAATGTTTGACATGGTCATCTCCGAGGCGCGCAATCTGGGCATCAAAGAAATTTTGCCGACTTATGCGGAAGGCGACCGTGAAGGCGTCCAGTTTGACAATGGCCGGGTGACCGTGCCGCAGTGCTTTCATCGTCCGTACAAGCTTTTTGCAGAGGGCGAATGGATTGCCATGGCTGAAGACCCTGAAGTCGGCGGCCAGGGATTTCCCTGGATCATCCGCCAGGCGGCCTTCGAGTATATCATCGGCGCAAATTTTGCCATTGCTGGCTTCGGCAACCTGGGTCATGGTGCGGCCAAAATGATCGAACTTTTCGGAACCCCCCAACAAAAGGAATTGTACTTAGAAAAGGTCTATTCCGGCCAATGGGGGGGCACCATGCTGCTCACCGAACCGGGTGCCGGTTCGGATGTGGGCGCATTGGAAACTAGGGCGGTAAAGAATCCGGATGGGACCTATTCGATTTCGGGCAACAAGATCTTTATCACCTGCGGCGAGCACAATCTGACCGAAAATATCATTCACCCGGTCTTAGCCCGCATCGAGGGCGCTCCCCCGGGAACAAAGGGCATTTCATTGTTTATCGTGCCCAAGATCTGGGTCAATGATGACGGCAGCCTGGGCGAGCCCAACGATATCGTTTGCAGCGGCGTGGAGGAAAAACTGGGTATCCACGGCAGCCCGACCTGCAGTATGGCGCTGGGCGGTAAAGGCAAATGCCGCGGTCTTTTGCTCGGCGAGGAAAACAAAGGGTTGATGGTCATGTTCCACATGATGAATGAAGCCCGTTTGGATGTCGGTACACAGGGTTTTTTACACGCTTCAGCCGGATATTTATATTCGGTCAACTACGCCCGTGAGCGCTTGCAGGGTAAAGACGTCGCGGCCGGCAAAGATCCGGAAGCGCCCCAGGTCCCAATTATCCGCCACCCGGATGTCAGGCGCATGCTGTTGCAAATGAAAGCCTATGTGGATGGCATGCGCAGTTTTGTCTATTACGTTGCCTATTGTTTTGACAAAAAAAGAACCGCTAAAACCAAAAAAGAAAAAGAACGCTACAGTGATTTTATTGAGTTGCTAACGCCTGTTATCAAAGCATACTGCAGCGAGCGTGGGCAATTTGTCTGCGAACAGGCCATTCAGGTGCATGGCGGCTACGGTTACACAAAAGATTATCCAGTTGAACAGCTTTACCGAGATTGTAAGATCACCAGTATCTATGAAGGGACCAATGGAATACAGGCCATGGATTTAATGGGCCGCAAGCTGGGAATGAAAGAGGGTACCGTTTTTATCGATTTTCTCAGTGAAATCAAAACCACCATAGATCTGGCGGCACAAGATCCTCACCTGGCGGATCTTGCCGGCCGGGTTGAAAAAGCGTTAAATCGTCTCAGCGAAATCGCGCTGCATATCAGCAAAACGGCTTTTTCAAAAGACATGAAGCTGGCATTAGCCTACGCCCACCCGTTTATGGAAGTTGTCGGTGATGTGGTCATGGCCTGGATGCTGCTCTGGCGGGCACAGGTGGCCTTGCCACAACTGGAGAAACTGGCCGGCAGCTTGGATGCGGCGGCGATTCAATCTAAAATAGCCAAAAATAAAGAAGCCGCCTTTTACGACGGCCAGTTGAAAGCGGCCGAATTTTACATCCATGCGATGCTGCCCACCACCATCGGCAAAATGAACGCCATTGCCATTCCCAACCCGGCAGCCATCAATATTCATGAGCGGTCGTTTGGCGGTTAATTTTTTACCCCGAAAGCATGAAAGCATAAAAACACGAAAAGAAAAATAATTTCGTGATTTCGCCCTTTCGCGTTTTCGTGGTATTAACGTATTCGCAGCGGCAAGAAATCTGTTTACAACACAGCCTATTTCTAACTTTCCACATAAGTAAATAAAGGAGCTGAAAATGAAAGATGTTGTGATAGCTTCTGCCTGTCGTACCGCCATTGGCGCCTTTGGTGCAACCTTAAAGGATAGCCACGCAGCCACCATCGCCAGCGTAACGATGAAAGCGGCGGTGGAAAGAGCCGGCATCGATGCAGGCCTGATCGATGATGTGCGCTTCGGCTGCTGTATGGAACCGGTCGACACGTTAAATGTGACGCGAATCGCGGCGCTTTTAGCCGGCATACCGGATAGTGTGCCGGCGGTGACGATCAACCGGGTCTGTATTTCTTCTATGGAAGCAGTTTTGTCTGGAATGGCGATGATCCAGGCTGGGATGGCGGAAATTGTTCTGGCCGGCGGCGTCGAACATATGTCCGGCGTGCCCTATTCGCTACCAGGTGCTCGCTGGGGATACCGCCTGCAAGACCAGCGATGTATCGACAATCTGATTCGCGGGTTACACTGCGGATCCCACATCATCCCTCATCCGGAAGAAGGCCCCGTCGATGCCGAAAAGCCACCGCTTTCCTATTTTAAAGGCAAACCTTACATTATGGGGCATACGGCCGAATTTGTGGCACAACATCTAAACATCAGCCGGGAGGAAATGGATGAAGTCGCGCTGCGCAGCCATAACAACGTTGAACGGGCAACCGAAGACGGCGCGTTCAAAGCCGAAATCATCCCGATGGAAATCCCACAAAGAAAAAAAGCACCCCTTATTTTCGAAAAAGACGAACATTTCAGACCGAAATTGACTCTGGCAGATCTTCAAAAATTACCACCGGCATTTGTGCCCGACATGGGTAAGGTGACGGCCGGAAACTCCAGTGGCATCAACGACGGATCCGCGGCCATGATCATCATGTCCGCTGAAAAGGCCAAGGATCTTGGCATTAAGCCGCTGGCCAAAATTAAGGCCACTGGCAAAGGAGGCTGCCATCCTTCGATAATGGGGCTTTCTCCGGTACCAGCAGTCGCGGATCTCATGAAGCGGAGCGGCTTAAAAATGGCTGATTTTGAGCTGATTGAGATCAATGAAGCCTTTGCCGCCCAGTATCTGGGTTGTGAAAAAGAGCTGGGCTTGAACCGGGAGATCACCAACATCAACGGTTCGGGAATCGGCCTGGGGCATCCGGTAGGCGCCACCGGCGCCCGCATAATGATCACCCTTGTATATGCCCTCAAACAAAAACAGAAAAATCTGGGACTGGCCACCCTTTGCGGGGGCGGGGGGGTATCGATGGCCTGCGCCATTGAGATCATTTAGCTATTTTGGATTTGTTTCGAATTTAGGATTTCGAATTTCGAATTTTATACCGCTTGTCATAATAATGTTCTGAAAAAAAGGATGGCGGCATAAGTGTTGGTGCAAAAAAACGTCCTGCAATCGAAACGTTTTTTTGACAACCACTATAAAACCGGGGGAGGATCAAAATGAAACGATACATATTAGTAGCGATCGTAAGCATGCTGTTTATGATCTTACCATTTGGAGCCCAGGCGGTGGATTGGCTGGCGCAAGCCGACAAAATCTATGACCAGGGGGGACTTGAGAATTATAAAAAGTCCATCGGCATTTACATGAAGGCAGTTGAAAAACAACCTGATGATTATGAGGCTGCCTGGAAATGCGCCCGGGCCCACCGCGAGTACGCCGATGAAGCCAAAAAGAAAGGAGTAGAGGGCTGGGAGGATATCTGCGCCCAATACGGCAAGGCCGGAATGCAATATTCCCAAAAAGCAATTGAGCTAAAGCCGGAACGCCCTGATGGGCACTATTATTACGGCCTGAATGTCGGCATTTATTCCGACGGTGTCAGTATATTCACCGCTCTGAAAGAAGGCTTGAAAGACAAGACCCAGAAAAGTTTTGAAAAAACATATGAGATCAACAAAATGTACAATGATGGCGGTCCGATGCTGTCTTTGGGTCGCTTCTGGGCGGTATTGCCCTGGCCGCTGCGCGATCGCAAAAAATCCCTGGCGTATTACCGTGAGTACCAAGAAATCTCATACTTTGCCACCAACACCGAAGCCAAGCTATTCTTAGCGGAACTCTTAATCCAGCTCGGCGGAGATGAGAACAAAACCGAGGCCAAAGGCTATCTGGAAGAGGCACTCAAATCTGATGATCCCTATTTTAGGGATTGGGCCACCCAATTGCAGGCCAAAATTAAATAACGTTTCGATCACGTCAACCTAAATCAATGAAGCCGACGCGGTTGGCATTTTATGCTGACCTAACATCAACCGCCGATCTTTAGGAAACAGGCAGCAATGACCCCCTGACGCCTAATCGCCCTTCTTTTGTCCGGCAAAGGATTTCATTCCGATAACCCACTATTTTATATTGCAATTCTGTTCTTTCGCTACATTCCTTTATCATGAGTTTGCACGATGAAGTCGCTGATGATTCATTCCACTATCGATTTTAAAAAAAACTTTCCGATCCCTCAGTCATTTTGCTGTTTCTGAACGAGCTTCCACCATCTTGACAATATACCACAATGTGCTTATTACCATTATCAGTCTCTTTGGGCTATCTATTAATATTAAGATAAAAGGCATCGTTTAATATTAAGATAAAAGGCATCGTTAAACTATTATCTTTAAATTCCCCCAAGGGTAAGCTGCTTTCCATCTGAGAATCTCATCAGTGAATACTTCACCGTAGTAAGAAAATCCTCTGAATTTAATCCCTTGAGGCAAATTAAAGCCGATCATTAGACATTCTTCTGCGTTTCATAATTATTTCTGCAAATCGTCAAAAGATGTGAAAGGAGGGAATCACCATGAAATCTGCCCAATCAGCGATCAAATCGCATGACTATGCCAAATGTATCGAAGTCTCAAAGCGGGTTCGCTGGGATATTGACAAGGATGTTATCCGAGGACGCAAATTCAATTTTTCGCAAAAGTTTCTGCCTGACGGGATTACCCGCATTGATCGACTTGACTTCCTGACCAAGGAACAAAAAGTGCTGCTCAGCCAGGTCCAGGGCCGCACGTATGCGAATATGTTCGGATTTGTCGAAAGATTTATCACGGCCAAAGTCCTGGAAGTAACCCGTGATCACTGGCTGGGGGATCAGGTAGCGCTGGAAGCCCTGATTCGTTTTACTGATGAAGAGCTAAAACATCAGGAGTTGTTTCGCCGAATCGAGAAGATGATGGCTGAAGGTATGGCACCCGGGTATCAATTTCTATCGAACCCCGATGAGGTTGCTGCTGCTGTATTGCAAAAGTCGACTTGGGCGGTGCTGGCCCTCATTCTGGAGATCGAGCTTTTCACCCAGGAACATTACAAACAAAGCATTGCTCCGGAAGAAAATCTCTCGGATTTATTCAAAGATATTTTTTTGTTTCACTGGAAAGAGGAGACCACGCATGCCATTATGGATGAACTCGAATGGCCCAAAGAAGACAAGAAACTCAGCGCGACCCAACGCGACCAGGCAATCGATGAAGTTATCGAGCTCATTGCAGCGGTGGACAGCATCTTACAAGCCCAGTGTGCCGCGGATGTCGATTATTTTGTAAAGGTTTGCGAAGGATCATTTACTGAAAATGAGATGGAGCGTCTTAAAGACGGCGTATTAAAGGCCTACCGCTGGCAGTATATTTTCTCCGGCATTGAACATCCCCGCTTTCAGAAACTCTTCGTCGATCTGACGACTGAAGACCAGCGCCAAAGGATCAACACCGCTTTGGCATCGCTTAACTGAGAAGATTTTGTTTCAAAGCGCCAAGAAAGGAGCTTTAAAATGTCGACTGTAACAGCCAAAAGCATCGATGGGGATCAATCAACCATCGCGGAATCACATATTGAAAAATTCAAGGAACAATTGCGGGGTGAGCTCATCCGTCCCAACGACCGCACCTATGAAAACGCTCGCCAGTTATACAATGCCATGATCGACAAGCGGCCGCTATTGATCGCGCGCTGCACCGACGTAACCGATGTTACCACCGCAGTGCATTTTGCCCGGGACAATCATATGTTGGTTGCTATTCGGGGTGGCGGTCACAACGGGCCCGGGCTGGGCAGCTGCGACGGCGGTCTGGTGATCGATCTGTCAGCAATGAAAGGTGTCCATGTAAATCCTGAAACCCGCACCGTACGGGTGGGGCCCGGCTGCATGCAAGGCGATGTCGACCACGCCGGTTCTGCCTTTGGACTCGCTGTTCCGGCTGGAATCGTTTCCACAACCGGGATCGCCGGTCTTACGCTCGGCGGCGGCCACGGATATCTGACGCGCAAGCATGGCCTGACAATTGACAACCTGATTGAAGCCGATGTTGTTCTAGCCGACGGTAGCTTCGTGACGGCCAGCGAATCGCAGCATCAGGATCTCCTATGGGCACTGCGTGGCGGTGGCGGCAACTTTGGCGTTGTGACCAGTTTCCAGTATCGTGCTCATCCCGTAAATACGGTTTACGGCGGGCCGATCTTCTGGGATCAAAGTGAGGCAGGCGATATCATGCGGTGGTATCGGGAATTTTTGCCGACAGCACCCGAGGCGCTCAGCACGTTTTTGGGTCTCAAGACAGTGCCATCGACTGCTCCATTTCCAAAGGAAATTTGGGGAAGGCGAATTTGCGCCCTGATTTCGTGCTACAGTGGACCGGTAGACAATGCCGAGGATGCGACAAAGCCATTGCGTAGAGACCTGCCGGCGCCCATCTTTGATGCAATGGGCCCAATGCCTTTCACGGCATTGCAAAGCATGTTCGATCCATTGCTGCCCAAGGGACTGCAATGGTATTGGAAGGGCGACTTCATCAAAGAGCTCACAGACGAAGCCATTGATGCGCATCTCGAGCACGCAGCCCAAACGCCGAGCCAGTTGTCGTTGATGCATCTGTACCCCATTGACGGCGCAGTTCACCGTGTTGGTCAGGGCGAGACCGCCTGGAGCTACCGCGATGTGACGTGGTCCATGGTGATCGCGGGCATCGATCCGGACCCCGCCAATGCCGAAGCTCTCACAACATGGGCCAAGGGGTACTGGGAAGCCATACACCCTTATGCCATGGGCGGTGGGTACGTCAATTTTATGATGGACGAAGGCGAGGATCGCATCAAAGCCACCTACGGCGATAATTACAAACGCTTGGTCGATATCAAGCGCAAGTACGATCCCACCAATCTATTTCGTGTTAACCAGAACATTAAGCCATAATTTGAGGTTATATTGACGTTTAGAACTTCATTCGATGACTGAATAAAAATTTTTATGGACACTGACGACAGCAGCGACAGTTACAATTTAGGCATTGCCTCCTTAGAAAAAGTCAACGGGGCATGGTTACGCACAGCTTTGCTTACCGCTCTTGCTCTGATTGCTTTTGCAGCCAATTCAGTACTGTGTCGACTGGCACTGGGGGAAGCCGCCATCGATGCAGCCAGTTTCACCACCGTGCGGCTCGTTACTGGAACCCTGGTGTTGATCGTGCTTGTGGGAGCTGCCGGAAAAACCAGCAAACCTAATGATAGGGGCAATTGGTTGTCCGCTTTTATGCTGTTCCTGTATGCGGTCACTTTTTCTTTTGCCTATATCAGCCTGAACACCGGCACCGGTGCCTTGATCCTGTTCGGGGCGGTGCAAGCCACCATGATTATTTTTGCAGTTTGCAGGGGTGAGCGCCTGCGCTTCTGGGGATGGCTGGGTTTGTTTGTCGCCTTGGCGGGTTTGACGTATCTGGTGTTTCCCGGTCTGGCAGCGCCTTCCCCAGTAGGCGCCGCCCTCATGGCTGTTGCCGGTATTTCCTGGGGGATTTATTCATTGCGCGGCCGGGGCTCATTGTCTCCGGTTGCCGTTACCAGGGATAATTTTTTACGCACCACACCCTTTGTGCTGTTGATCAGTCTCATTTTTATGCAAAATCTGCACATAACCCTTAAGGGCGCTTTCTTTGCAGCCCTTTCCGGCGGGCTGACCTCGGCGATCGGCTATGTCATCTGGTATGCCGCCTTACGGGATCATT
Source organism: Desulfobacterales bacterium (assembly GCA_050122475.1). Lineage (GTDB taxonomy): Bacteria > Desulfobacterota > Desulfobacteria > Desulfobacterales > JAHEIW01 > JAHEIW01. Next base: position 14,383 of record JASFIV010000010.1, read on the forward strand.
CGGCAACCAGCGCAGCTCTCGTGCAGCTGTTCGTACCTGTGCTGGCCGCACTGGGGGGCGTGATTTTCCTGTTCGAAAACCTCACAGTGCGGCTGATGCTGTCATCTGCCATGATTATTGGCGGTGTTGCGCTGGCCCTGACGCAGCGGAAAAATTCCGAGCGATCCAAATCAACAAGATAAAACCACCAAGTGCTGAAAATCGAATTGCTTTGATTGAAAGGATCGGTCGCTTCAACCGGAAGAAGCAGCGCTGACGCGTCAATTATTTCTGACAATCATATGAAACGATTTTCCCGATCCGGTCCCCATCTTTAGTCGTTTCGTAGGATATCCCGCAGACCGAATCTTTGCCTCTTTCCTTGACGCTGAACATGGCCTGATCTGCCAGCGCCAAAAGATCAGAAAGGGTGTCTGCATCATCCGGAAAGGTCGATACGCCCAAACTGGAACTGACATGAACGTTTAGGCCCACTTTTTTAAGATAGATGGTTTTTTTAATGCGTTGCCGGATGGTTTCCGCCATAGCCAGTGCCTTCTGCTTGTCAAATCCAGGCAAGACCAGCACGAACTCATCGCCGCCGTACGCCACCCCATAAGCGGGTGGCTGCAGGTTCTTTTTAATGGTGGTAGCAATTTCCTGAAGTGCCTTGCTGGCATTCAGATGCCCATGGGTATCGACCACCTGCTTGAAATTATCAATATCCATAAATACCAGAGAAAAAACCCGGCCGCTCGATGCGCTTTTTTTGATCAACTGATCCAGGTCATGGTATAGATGGCGGGTGTTGTAAAGGCCGGTTAAATTATCTTGGATGGACAGATTTTTATATTTCTGTTTGCTTTTTTGCAGAGCTTTTTGAACGCGTTTAAGATGTTCCTCGGCCTCCATTTCTTTGGTCACAATGGTCAAATTGCCGATGGATATAAAGATATTATCCTCTTTGAACGGCTCTATTCGGGCCTGATCCTTAAGCCAGTAGGTTTTGCCATCAGCTGCATCTATTTTGTAAACCGCTTCTAAGATACCGCTTCTTTTAACCTCATCTCTAAGCTCAGATTTGCGCTCGATAAGCTCATCGCTTTTCAAGATCACTTCCTGCATATCCTCGGGTCTATCCATTTTTGAATAGATATGGCGCTCGACAATACTGTTTCTGAAAAAATCGGAAGCATCTGCATAATCGCAGCCCAGAAGTTGGATAAACTGCCTGCCGACAAATTCATACCAGATCACATTCTGCGCTTCCTGCCACGCGGCTATGTATGGAATCGCCGGCGTTTGTAGTCGGTCAAATCCTTGAAAACCCTGGATGCAACGTGCGATATGGTCTTTTAGCGCCTGGCTATAGTTGCCCTTTAAAATATGACCATAGTAACCGTCGGGTATCTTATGACGTGACATACAGGCAGTCCAATTCTTTTGATTTTATCGTAAGAATTCGGCAGTGCTGATTTTCTCCCACGGGGGCAATTCTCAGAGGTCGAACCGGGTGTGTCGCATTAGATAAAAGGTATAATGCGAGATATAGTTGTTAATCTATTTATCATATACCACATCTTGTGCCGGATCAAGTTTAAAATGAATACCCATATGGTCCGGCTAATGTTCGTCGATCAGTTTCAACGTTCTGGCTTCACATCGCGATGGTGCGCATTCGAATACTATATATGGCGTTTCTACTGAAATATTGACTATATGTTGTGTTATATGATATAAATTAGGTAATTTGAGCATTGTCTCAGCACAAATTATCGAATACGGTGTATTGTATGGCGTGAAACCCTTTTTGAGGATTTAATATGCCAATTGAAAACGTGGTCTACCTGCATGAAAGAATAAACAAGCGTTTTATCAATTTAAGAAAATTTTCCCGTAAGCCATTTCGCCGCGCCACCATTTTTGCATGCCAAAATCGATATTATGCCGGCTTGACCCAAAATATCAGTAAAGGCGGGGTTTTTATTGAGACGCGCAATCGATTTGCCGCGGGGCAAATTGTTAAGCTGGTCATTTCACATACAAAAATTGAAAAAGGCGTGATGCTCAAAGGCCAGATCGTCCATCTGAACCGCCGAGGCTTCGGCTTGAAATTTTTAAGCCTGATAAAAGGCGGTCAAGAGTACCAACTAAAGTGATCGCTTGCCGATCTTACCGCATCTACTGTGTTAGATGCCGTTCCGCATAGGCAACTATAGCGGAACGACATCTGCCTTGTAGCTGCCTGCCCAGTGAAATGCGAAGCCTATTTCACAGGGGCAGCAACCTCGACAAGCGATCACTTTAGTTTTCACCATTATTAACTGCTCCAATAAATCTATCCACTAAACGAACCATCTCTTCTAGCTGCCCCGGCGTTTTCCAGGCAATTTCAGGATCGGCGTTAAACCAGGTCAGCTGGCGTTTGGCATAGCGCCGATGATCACGCTTGAGGGTGCGCATGCATTCCGCTAACGAGATTCGCCCCCGGATCGTATCCACCAGATGCCGGTAACCGATGGATTGCATGGCTTTGAGGTCGGCTGCATAGCCCCGGGCCAGTAAATGTTTGACCTCATCAAAGAATCCGGCCGCGAACATAGCATCAACCCTTTTATTGATGCGTTCGTATAAAAGCTCACGCTCCATTTCCAGACCAATTTTTAAGGCATCAAAGGGCTGCTCAGTAAATCCATGCTGACGGTGATGATGCGAAATAGATTTACCGGATGCTTCCACGACTTCAAGGGCCCGCAAAATGCGATAGGTGTCATTGGGATGTAGCCGCTGAGCCGCTTCAGGATCCAGGCGGCGCAGGCGCTGGTGTAAATATTCGATGCCGTGAGTCTTGGCCTCTGCTTTCAGTTTGGCGCGAACCTTCGAATCGGAGGCATCATCATTGAAAAGACCATGCAGCAGGGCTTTGATATACAGGCCTGTCCCGCCGACCACAAAGGGCAGGACGTCCTGTTCACAAAGCCGGGCAATAATTTGCCGGGCGCGTTTGGCATATTGCGCTGCATCAAAGGATTCATCCGGCGCAACGATATCGACCATATGGTGAACCACACGTGCCTGTTCTTCGGCTGTGGGTTTGGCAGTGCCAATATCCATGTATTTATAGATCTGCATGGAATCAGCCCCGATGATTTGACCCTTGAAGTGTCGCGCCAGCTCAATGGCAACCGCTGTCTTGCCGATCCCGGTTGGACCGCAGACAACGACGATCTTGGGCTTTGACATCGCAGAATGCATAGTTCTCTAAATGATTAATCGTTGTTTTTCTTGGACAGGCGATAAAGTCCGGGACGTTTGACCATGCCATTCAAATTACATGTATGAAAAATGAAAGTCAATTGTTCACGAATTCAATCGCCCGGTTTACTGAGTGGTTGATTATTTTGCCCATTTGTAAGATAAATAGGATCTGTAATGCCTATAAGCCGTATCAGCGGCGTAAAGTAAGCCGTTCATCCAAACCGGCTCAGGCTGTTTTTACGCTCTAATTTTATAGAATTTAACCTTCAGGCAAGTAAAGGAAATGCGTCATGAACATCGCTGTCATCGGCGGCGGCATCCGCTGCCAGAGATTAATGGACGTCATCGAACAACACACATTCAGGGATTTAGATCCAAAGGTCGTAGCCGTTGCCGACTTAAACGACCAGGCGCCCGGTTTACTTCAGGCCAAAAGTAAGGGCCTGTTTGTCACCGCCGACTATAATGATTTTTTCAAAAGAGATGACATTGATCTGATCATCGAATTAACGGGCAGCATGGATATCTATAACGATGTCCTCGATAAAAAAAAGAAAACCGTTCGGGCTATTGCCAACACCACAGCAAATCTTTTCTGGGAAATCTCCCGGGTTTCCATATTGCAAAAAAAGACCAGTCAGAAACTTCAAGCCACCCAGGCCATGTACAAGACCATTCTCAATGAGCTTATCCAGGAGGACGTTCTGGTTATTGCCCGTGATTATCGCATCATTGACATCAACGATACGCTGCTGGATAAGCTCGGGCTGCAGCGTGAGGATGTCATCGGGCAGTATTGCTATAAGATCACCCACCGATGGGACAGGCCCTGCTCCGGGGAACAACATCCCTGTCCGCTCCTTGAAACGATAAATTCCAAGAAACCGAATCAGACCACCCATGTTCATCTAGATAAAAACAACAATAAAATTTACTACTCCATCTCCACCTACCCCCTGTTCGAAGACGACACTGTGATCGGGGCCGTTGAATTTTCAAGGGATATTACCAAAGATATCAATACCCAAAGGGCGATGATCCATCAGGAAAAGCTGGTGTCCATCGGCCGTTTATCCGCCGGGGTTGCCCATGAGATCAACAATCCCCTCACCACTATTTTAACCACTGCCATGCTGCTACAGGAAGACCTGAAGCCGGATGATCCCCAGTATGATGAATTGGACACCATTGCCAAAGAGGCTATGCGCTGTCGCAAGATTGTCACCAGCCTGCTTGATTTTGCCCGTCAGACCCAGCCCATGAAAAAAGAGTGCAACATCAACAACCTTATTCGCGAAAGCGCCGCTTTAACCCAAAAACAGGCTGCTTTTAAGGATGTCGCTTTTTCCCATCAACTGGCGGATAATATTCCCCCTATTTTTCTGGATAAAGGGCAGATTCAACAATCGCTGATTAATCTTATTCTGAATGCGATTGAGGCAACTGCGCCCGGCGGATCAATTACGATTACCAGCCAGTTTGAAAACGGTAAGAAAAACATCGAAATTCAGGTCATTGATACGGGCCATGGAATTTCGCGAGAAGATCTGAGCAAGGTGTTTGATCCGTTTTTTACCACTAAAAATGAGGGCACCGGGCTGGGGTTGGCCATCACCCATGGCATAATCGAACAGCATCACGGCGCCATAGAGGTTGCCAGTAAAAAGGGCGGGGGCACGACCTTCAAAATTAAGCTACCTATTAAATTGGGGGATGAAAATGTCGCCTGATGCCACACGTATCCTGGTGGTGGATGACGAACTGAATATCTGCCAGAGCTGTATAAAAATATTGTCCAAATCGAATTACGAGGTTCGCTATGCTCTCAACGGCTACGATGCTTTGAAGATGATGGAAGACGAACCGTTCGATATCGTGATTACGGACCTGAAAATGAGCAGTCTGGGGGGTATGGAAGTCCTGCACCGTATCAAAGAATCCTATCCCGATACACCCGTAATCGTCATAACAGGATATGCGAGCGTTTCCTCGGCCATCGAAGTTATGAAGATGGGCGCCACGGATTATCTGCCCAAACCGTTTACGCCGGATGAACTACGGGCCATCGTCCGTCAGGCTGCAACCGAAAGAGCCGCACGACTACAGAATAGGAAGCTTCAAGAACAACAGCTGAAAAAAGCCCGGTCGCTTTCGCACCAGATCATCGGAACAAGCCCCAAGATCAGACAGGTGATCACGATGATCCAGAAAGTGGCACCCACCGATTCGACGGTCCTTATTTGCGGCGAAAGTGGAACGGGTAAAGAATTGGTTGCCCGGGCTGTGCATGCCAACAGCCGCAGGGGCGAAAGCGTCTTTTTTGCGGTGGACTGTGGAACCCTGTCGAGCAATTTATTGGAAAGTGAATTATTCGGCCATACCAAAGGTGCCTTTACTGGCGCTGAGAACAGCAAAGACGGTATCTTTAAACAGGCGGATCAGGGAACGGTTTTTCTGGATGAAATCAGCAATATCAGCCTGGAAGTCCAGAGCAAGCTACTGCGCTTTTTAGAAGCCCGCGAATTTTTACCGGTGGGTGCAACGACCCCGGTACGGGTCAATATTCGGCTCATCTTTGCCACCAATAAAGACCTCAAAGAAATGGTTGAGCAGGGGGGCTTCCGCGAAGACTTTTATTATCGTATTTATGTATATCCGATTATGCTGCCGCCCTTAAGAGATCGGAAATCAGACATTTTACCGATTGCTTACCATTTCCTTAAGCAGTTCTGCCAGGACATCGGCAAAACGATCTCAGGGTTCGATGATGAAGCCAGTCGACGTCTGACGGAATACGGCTGGCCTGGAAATGTTCGGCAATTAAGAAATGCAATCGAACGGGCGGTCATCCTCTGTGATCGAAATCAAATTTCATTACGGGATTTTCCCGAGCTCCGTGAAATCGATGAACTTGAAGATTTAATTGAAAATATTCCCGTCACCAATGATGAACTGAAGCAGGTCAAGAAACAAATCAGAGCAAAAGCCATCCGCAAAATCGAAAGGAATTTTATTTCAAATGCTCTGGCAAAAAACAACTGGAATGTAACCCGCTCTGCCGAAAGTGTTGGCATGCAGCGCAGCAACTTCCAAAAACTGATGAAAAAGCACGGCATCACGCCTCCTAAACGCACCCCCCGGCAGCGCTAAAACCATTGCCCGTAATATGGGAATTCCGCATGTCGTCCGGTCTATTTTTAAAATTCTGATCCCCGATTGCCTATAAATTGAGTTTGGTGCCTATTTTTTTTATACATATCTTGGAATTCTCTGTCTATCAGCGCTGTTCGTTCGGCGCAGATCGGTTTTCATTTAAAAAATGATTAATATCGAGTATTTATATAATCGCCAGCCCAGCCTAACCCAAATTCCCGCAGCTGACAGCCACTTTGAAAAGACGCTTTTCGCATGTTGTAAATGCATATTATTTTTATTCACTTTTTGATAAGTAAATTATCTGAAAGTAATTATATATATATATTTCAATAAATTATGCAATATTGCAATATCTGGCATGCTATCTGCTATAGGATAAATAGTGAAAACATCCAATATTTAAACCATACTTTATCCAATATCTATCCATCATATACGGAGGCTAAAATGGAAGCACCATCTAAAATTCTGGTTGTCGATGACGAAAAACGGATTTGCCACAACGTAGAGAAGATCCTCGCCAAAAACAATTACGAAGTCACGCATGCCTTGAGCGCTCAGGACGCTTTGGAAAAAATGGCGAAAGAGAGTTTTTCATTGCTTATCTCAGACATCGTCATGCCGGAGAAAAACGGACTGGAACTCCTCAAGCTCGTCAAGCAGGAATGGCCATTGACAAAAGCGATCATGATGACCGCTTATGCTTCCATCGAAACCGCCATGAAAGCCATTCGTTTGGGCGCGCTGGGCTACATTCCCAAACCATTTACACCGGATGAACTCAGATCCCTGGTTGAAAATGCCCTGGACGGAGATTTGATTGAGGCGCCGACAACCGCAGAGGAAAGAGAGGCCATTGACGCGATTGATGTCGACATCCCCTTTGAAAGAGATGAGGTCTCAAAGTATACCGGTGAAGCGTATGCCGATATGCTGGGGCCGTCGGATATGCCGGTTGTCGAAGTCAAGATGCCGGAGTCGTTGGAAAATTACTGCGAAATGGGCGATATGGTCTGCGATATCTTTAAAAAATTGGGCGCGACCTGCAAAGCCGGCACGAAAACAGGCGAGTGTCCCCAGAAAAAGGCGAAGAAGGGAAAGGCGGCTAAAAAAAGCCAGGATCAAAAATTCGACGCCAACAAATTGATCGGCATCGATCAGCCTTTCAGCTATGAAGAGGTTATTTCGGTTACCGGTCCCGAGTTTGTCCAGAATTTGCAGCAAGACGGTGTCGCCTTCATTCCCTATGAGGAGCTCAAAAAAAATGCCGGCCGGATGATGACCACAGAACGTCAACATATCGATGTGGATATGCCCTTTGACAGAGACGAAGTCGCCGAGCAGACTGGCACCCAATATACCGAACAACTCGGCCGTTCTGATATGCCGGCGGTTGAAATTACGGCTTTAGGCGCGTTGGAAAATTTTTGTGAAGTCGGTGATATGGTCTGCGATATTTTCAAAAAATTAGGTGCGACTTGCAAGGCCGGCGTTAAAACCAATGAATGCCCCCAGAAAAAAGCGAAAAAAGGAAAGGCGGCTAAAAAAGGCAAAGTTCAAGGATTCGATGCCACCAAATTGATCGGCATTGATCAACCCTTTAATTACGAAGAAGTCACTGCTATTACCGGTCCGGACTACATTCAAAATTTGCATCATGAAGATGTTGTCATCAAACCTTATGAAGAGCTCAAAAAAGAGTTTGCCCGTATCGCCGAAAAACCGGTCGTGCGGACAGCAGCCGAGCGTCCAATGACGCAGGCGTCAGTCAATAATCGCATCCTGGTAATTGACGATGAAGTTGCGGTCAACAACAATATTCGCAAAATCCTGGCCAAGAAAGGCTTCAAAGTCGATCAAGCCATCACGAAAGACGAGGCCCTTGATAAAATCCAGGCCAGAACGTATCCACTCGTCCTGCTCGATCTTAGAATCCCGGGGGTCAGAGGACTCGAGCTTCTAAAAGCCTTGCGCGACCAGAATCCGGAATCCAAGGTCATCATTATCACGGGCTATGCCAGCATCGAAACGGCTGTTGAAGCCGCTAGGCTTGGCGCCATCGACTACCTGGCCAAACCCTTTACGCCGGATGAAATCCGCGATGCAACCACAAAGGCTTTCCGCCTAGCAGCTTAAAGGTACTATTAACCCAAAGAAATCTCCCGTGCAGCTTTGATGCACGGGAGATTTTTTTGGGCCGATTTGCGTTTTTCATATTCATGCATCGGATGCGCCTTCAGCCTGCAGGCTTTCAGGCTTTGGTATCTCCTGCGTCACCGCACAACTATTAGGGATTTCCAGCACGATCGCTCTCAGTTGATACTCAAATCTCAAGCAGCACAAATTTTTCCCGATCAATTCAGATTTTATTGACAAGATTGGCGATTGCGTATATAGATGTACCTTTTGCAAAAAATCGGCCCGGCCCGGGTTCGGTTTTTTATCCCACTGAAATTATATATAATTTCTTTAACACCGGGCAATGTTTAACATCCGTGTAACCCCAAGGGGTACGAAATGAGCGAAGTTTCTTTCTGGGAGAATAAGCCATGTCTAAAGAGTTAAGAGGGTCCGTACTTGTCGTCGGCGGCGGAATTGCAGGGATGCAGTCCGCTTTGGATTTAGCCAACTCCGGGTATTATGTCTACCTGCTGGAAAAATCCCCATCCATCGGTGGTATCATGTCTCAGCTGGACAAAACCTTTCCCACCAACGATTGTGCCATGTGAATTATTTCACCGAAACTGGTCGAGGTCGGCCGGCATTTAAACATCGAATTAATCACTTATGCAGACCTGGAAGCCGTAGACGGCGAACCGGGCAATTTCAAGGTGAAAGTCCGCAAACGCGCCCGCTATATCAGAGAGGATCGATGTACCGGATGCGGAGCGTGCGTAGAAAACTGTCCGGTGAGCCAACAAATTGATCTGAAGGGCACATCCGCCTAAGCGCCAATAAACAACCATCAGGAGAACTGAGAATGAGCGTTGCACAGCCACTTGCCCAGGCGAAAACAGATGATATCGATTACCTGGAGCTTGACCGCATCATCGAAGACGATTTCGGAAACGATAAAGAAAATCTAATTATGATTCTTCAGGCCATTCAGAGACAGTACAACTATTTGCCGCAGCCGGCACTTGCTTATCTTGCCACCAAGATCGGCATCCCCATGAGCAAAATATACGGTGTGGCCACATTTTACAGTACCTTCAGCCTGAAGCCACGCGGCCAAAATATCATCTCGATCTGTCTGGGCACGGCCTGTCATGTACGGGGTGCGGATCGAGTGCTGGATCAGATTCAGGACAACCTCGCTATTTGCGACGGCGAAACCACTGAAGATAAACGCTTTACCCTTGAATCCGTGCGCTGCATCGGCTGCTGCAGCCTGGGTCCGGTCGTCAAAATCAATGAAGACATGCACGGACGAATCGCACCGGATGAGATGAAGACAATACTGAAGCAATATGAATAGGGAGCCTAAAAGAGGTCGTCAATATGAAAATTAAATCGGTAAAAGATGTAGAGCAGATTGGCCGGCAGCACAGCCGGATGCTTTACACACCGGATGCCGTCAAGGTCAACATCGGCATGGCATCCTGCGGGATAGCCGCCGGGGCGCAGGATGCTTTTGATGCTGCAATTGAAAAGTACCCGGGCAACAACGGTGTCGACATTCATCGGACCGGATGTATCGGTTTCTGTGAAATGGAACCGCTGGTAGAGATATTACAAACTGGCGGTCCGCGGATCATATACAAGAAAATCACCGCCGATAAAATCGAACGTGTCATCGATGGTTACTGCAACAGCGATTTCGATCTAAAACTGATCCTGGGACAAATGCAAGATCCCCGCAATCTTCTGGAGCATGATATCGAAAATCCGCTGGCAGCCCAAGAACCGATCGACGGCATTCCAGTTCTGGAAGACATTCCATTTTACGGCAACCAGGTGAAGGTTGCCATGCGCAACTGCGGCTACATCGATCCAGACAGCATCGAAGAGTATTTTGCCCGTAAGGGATATGTCGCTTTTCTCACCGCGCTGAATGAAATGAAGCCGGCGGAAATTGTGGATATTATCAAGGCATCCGGGTTGAGAGGCCGCGGTGGCGGCGGGTTTCCCACCGGAATCAAGTGGGAAACTTGCGCCCGGCATTCCGGAGAGCGATTTGTCATCTGCAACGCAGACGAGGGAGACCCGGGGGCTTACATGGACCGCAGCATTCTAGAAGGCGACCCCCATACCGTTCTGGAAGGTATCTTGATCGCAGCCCTGGCCATTGGTTCACAAAAGGGATTTGTTTACGTCCGCAACGAATATCCCTTGGCGGTCAAAAGACTGGTCACCGCTATCAAACAGGCCAAAAATTACGGCTTGCTGGGTGATAACATTGCCGGTTCCGATTTTTCATTCGACGTTAAAATCTCCACCGGCGCCGGTGCCTTCGTGTGCGGCGAATCCACAGCTCTGATGGCCTCCCTGGAAGGCAATGTCGGCCGGCCCCGGGCTAAATATGTCCACACGGTTGAAAAAGGATTTCGCAACAATCCGTCGAACCTCAATAATGTCGAAACCTACGCCAACGTTCCGGCGATTCTTCTCAAAGGTGCCAACTGGTACGCCCAGATGGGGACCAACCACAGCAAGGGGACCAAAGTGTTCAGCCTGGTCGGTAAAATTAAAAACACGGGCCTGGTGGAAGTTCCCATGGGTATCTCCCTGCGTGAGATTGTTGATAAAATTGGCGGCGGCGTTCCCAAAAAAAAGAAGTTCAAGGCGGTTCAGACCGGAGGCCCGTCGGGCGGATGTATTCCCGCGCAGTTTCTGGATCTGGGCGTCGATTTTGACGAACTGGCCAAGGTGGGCTCCATCATGGGCTCCGGCGGCATGATTGTCATGGACCAGGATACCTGCATGGTGGATGTCGCTCGCTATTTTGTCGATTTTTTAAAAGAAGAATCCTGCGGTCAGTGCAATCCCTGCCGTGAGGGCCTCAAACAAATGCTGACCATATTAACGGATATATGCGAAGGCAGCGGCAAAGACGGTGATATCGAATTGCTGGAAGAACTGGGCATGATGATGCAGAAATTTTCGCTTTGCGGATTGGGCACCTCCGCCCCGAATCCGGTTTTAACCAATATTCTTTATTTCCGGGACGAATATGAGGCGCACATACGAGACAAAAAATGTCCGTCAGGTGTTTGCAAACCGCTCTTTCATTATGAAATTGACGAAGAAAACTGCACCGGATGCCAGGTGTGCTTTCGCAAATGTCCTCAGGAGGCCATTTCCGGCGAAAAGAAAAAATTGCACACCATAGATCAGGAAAAATGCATCAAATGCAGCATCTGCTACGAGGCCTGTAAATTTGATGCTGTCAAGATTTGTTAATTCGAAGAAGGAAAACCAAACATGGTAACGTTCAAACTCAATGGAAAGACAGTACAGGGCGAAGAAGGCCAATACATTCTTCAAGTGGCTGAAAAGTACGGTATCGACATCCCGACCCTGTGTCATCATAAAGCCCTGGAGCCGGCCGGCATGTGTCGCCTGTGTACGGTGGAGTTGTTCGATGGCCGCAGGACCCGCTTTGTGACGGCCTGCAACTATCCCATTTGGGAGGGCATGGAGGTCCAAACAGATTCGGAGGCCGTCCACCAGGGTCGCAAGCTGATTGTGGAATTGCTGCTGGCACGCTGTCCGGAAGTGCCCATTTTAAAGGACCTGGCCCAGGAATATGAAATCGCAGAGCCTCGGTTCAAAAAAGAAAACGATACCTGTATCCTTTGCGGCCTGTGTACCCGAACCTGCGAGCGCATGGGAGCCAACGCCATCAGTCTCACGGGGCGCGGCGTTGAGATGGAGGTCGATACCCCTTTCGGTGTAAACACCGACGCCTGCATTGCATGCGGCGCGTGTGCCTTCGTGTGCCCGACCGGCCATATCACTTTGGATAAAATCCGACAGAAACACACCGACAAACCCACCGCCCCGATTCCGTCCGAATATGAAGTGGGTCTCAAGGGACGCAAGCCCGTCTATGTGCCTTACGCGCAGGCCGTGCCCAACACGCCGGCTATCGACCGCGATGTTTGCGTTCATTTCAAGACCGGCGCTTGCAAGATCTGCGCTGAATTCTGCGGGGTGGACGCCATCGACCATAGCCAAAAAGATGAAATTATCGAACTCAACGTCGGCTCGATAATCCTGGCACCCGGCTATGAAACCTTTGATCCGTCACAGTTCGATGCCTACAACTATGCCCAGTACCCTAATGTCATCACCGCCATGGAAATGGAACGCATTCTTTCCGCATCCGGCCCCACCGGCGGTCACCTAGTGCGTCCTTCCGACCACAGTGAGCCCAAAAAGATTGCCTGGTTCCAATGCGTGGGATCAAGAGATATGAACCGTTGCGACAATTCCCACTGCTCGTCGGTGTGCTGTATGTACGCGATCAAAGAAGCCGTTATCGCCAAGGAACATGCCGGCGATGATCTGGATTGCGCTATTTTCTATATGGACATGCGCACTCATGGGAAAGATTTTGAGCGCTTTTATAACGACGCCAAGGAAAAACAGGGCGTTCGGTTTTTGCGCAGCCGGGTCCACACCATCGATCCGGCCGGCGATTCCGGCGATTTATCCGTTCGCTACGTGACCGATGACGGTGAACTCAAAACGGACGTTTTTGATATGATCGTCCTTTCAGTCGGCATGCAGACCCCTTCCGAGGTCACAGAGCTTGCTCAACGCCTGGACTTACAGCTCACCGATGGAAACTTTTGTAAAACACCGGACTTTAATCCAGTGGCCACCTCCAAAGAAGGCATATTCGTCTGCGGTGCCTTCCAGGGCCCGAAAGACATACCCCAGTCGGTGATGGATGCCAGCGCCGCCGCAACGGCAGCTGGTGAACTATTGAGCGCCGCCCGTCACACGGAAACCAAAACCCCGGAAATCGTTCCGGAAACAGACGTCACCAATGAGCGCCCGCGGATCGGGGTGTTTGTTTGCCGCTGCGGTATCAACATCGCCGGGGTTGTAGATGTGCCGGCGGTAGCCGAATATGCCGCCTCCCTGCCCTACGTGGAGTATACGAATGATAACCTTTATTCATGCTCTCAGGACACGCAGGAAACCATGGCCCAGATTATCCAGCAGAAAAAGTTAAATCGTGTTGTGGTGGCAGCTTGCACGCCGAAGACTCATGAGCCTCTGTTTCAGGAAACGCTGATCAACGCCGGCTTAAACAAATACCTGTTCGAAATGGCCAACATCCGCAATCAGGACTCGTGGGTGCATAAGAACAACCCGGAGCTGGCCACCAAAAAAGCCAAGGACCTGGTCCGCATGGCGGTTCACAAGGTGGCTTTGATGGCCCCGCTGAAAGAGGCCGAACTCGAGATCAATCAAACCGCCATGGTCGTCGGCGGCGGTATCTCCGGTATGGCCGCGGCCCGGAGTCTGGCGCGTCAGGGATATGAAACCCACATTGTTGAGAAGGATTCGCAGCTGGGGGGCCAGGCCCGCAAAATTTACCGCACCGCTTCCGGAGATAGTGTACCGCAAAAACTGGCCGGCCTCATCGATGAAATTCAAAAAAATAAGAAGATTCATGTACATCTTGATGCCGAAATCAAACAGGTGGAGGGGTTCGTCGGGAATTTCGAATCCACCCTGGCGTCCAACGGGAATGAAGAGATCCTCGAACACGGGGTAGCCGTCATGGCGACCGGTGCATCGCCGTATCAACCCGACGAATACCAGTACGGTAAAGACCCGCGCATTCTGACCAGCCTGGAGCTTGATCGCAAATTTATTGAAAATGACACTGCCCTGAAAAAATTAAACTCGGCGGTGTTTATCCAGTGTGTCGGTTCACGGGAGCCACAACGGCCGTATTGTTCACGGGTGTGTTGTACGCATTCGGTCGACAATGCGATGGAGCTTAAAAAACTGAACCCCGAGATGAACGTATTTGTGCTTTATCGGGAGATGCGCACTTATGGGGAGCGCGAGGAGCTGTACAAACAGGCGCGCGAAGCCGGAGTGATTTTTATTCGTTTCAGCCTCGAGAACAAACCCGAAGTACTCAGCAAAGACGGCAAATTATTCGTCAGAGCCATCGATCATGTCATCGGGCGGCCGGTGGAAATTGAAACCGACCTGATCAGTTTGGCAACGGCCATCGTGCCGAATAAGGTCGAAAATCTAGCGACCTTTTTTAAAGTTCCGCTGAACGAGGACGGCTTTTTTGTGGAACGGCATGCCAAGCTGGGGCCGGTTGAATTTGCCACCGACGGTGTCTTTTTATGCGGCATGGCCCATTACCCCAAACCCATTGATGAGTCCATCGCCCAGGGGCAGGCGGCCGCCTCCCAGGCCGTGGCATTGCTGGCGCGCAAGACCATTTTTACCAGCGGAACCATCGCCGAAACCGATCCCATGCTGTGCAGTGAGTGCGGTGTGTGCGTATCCGTATGTCCGTACTCAGCGCCCTCTTTTAGCGAAGAGGGGCCCTTCGCCGGCAGAGCCCAGATCAATCCGGTGCTGTGCAAGGGGTGCGGTCTGTGTGTGGCTTCCTGCCGCTCCGGGGCAATTCATCTGAAGGGTTTTGACGACGATCAGATCTTTGCGCAAATTTTTGCGTTAAGCGAAGCAGTTTGACATTGAATGTGATTCTGAACAGTGGGTGCTGGATGCTGACCATCTGATAATGACTGCACTGTCAGCCGGCAGCCAGAAGCCAGTAGCCAGCAGCAAAATTAAGGAGTATTTAAAAATGTCCGATTGGGAACCCAAAATTGTTGCCTTCTTGTGCAACTGGTGCAGCTATGGTGCTGCCGACCTGGCAGGTGTGGGGCGGATGGAATATCCGTCCAACATCCGGGTCGTCCGTATCCCCTGTACCGGCAGAATGGATCCGAAGTTTTTCATGGCGGCCTTACGCGAGGGCGCAGACGGTGTCTGGGTATCCGGGTGACATCCCGGCGAATGCCATTACCTGGAAGGTAATTACTATGCCCGACGCAAATTTGCCCTGTTTCAAAACCTGATGGAGCATATGGGAATTGAACCCGGCCGCCTGCAGTTTTCCTGGGTCTCCTCGGCGGAGTCCACCAAATTTGTGCAGGTGGTTACTGAGGTTACCCAGGCCATCAAAGAGCTGGGACCGAATGAAACTTTAGTCAAAACCATGCCAGAGGTCGCTTAAGATGTTAAGCTACATTGATAGAATCAAAGAAATCTCCAAACGGCTATTAGAAGAAGGCCAGGTGGAAATGGTCATCGGATTCCGCAAGGGAACCATCCCGCTGATGAACGAACCGCATTTTGCCAGAACCCCTGAAGCGGTTGAACACTTCGTCTGGGACAGCAATTGCGGCATTAACTTGTGCAATTATCTGACGAACCGTACCGAGAAAATCGGTATTCTGGCCAAAGGATGCGATTCCCGTAATATTGTGACGCATATCATTGAAAATAAAATCAAGCGCGATCAGCTTATCATCATCGGTGTGCCCTGCAAGGGGATGATTGACCGCCGTAAAATATCCGCCATGTTCAAGGGGGAAATCGCTGAAGTCTTCGAAGATAAAGATACGATCACCGTCAAAGGCGCGGATTTTGAAAAAACCATCGACAAAAAGGACGTGCTTCAGCAAAACTGCTCGGTGTGTCATCACCGCAATCCGGTCATTCATGATGAACTGGTGGCCGATCTGGTCGACGAGCAGCCCGATGCAGACCGCTACGCAGATGTGCGCGAAATTGAGGCCCTGCCACCACAGGAAAAAGCGGCCTACTTTGAGAAACTCCTGGAACCCTGCATCCGTTGCTACGCCTGCCGCAATGCCTGCCCGCTTTGTTATTGTCCGACCTGCTTTACCGATGAATCCCGGCCGCAATGGGTGGGCAAGGGCCAGGATCCCACGGATGTGAGCACGTTTCACTTTTTGAGGGCTTACCATTGTACCGGTCGCTGCACGGATTGCGGCGCCTGTGAGCGTTCGTGCCCGGTGGGCATCAATATGCGTGTCTTTACCAAAAAGCTGGAAAAGGACTGTCTGGAGCTGTTTGGCTGGGAAGCCGGCCTGGACCTGGACGTGCGACCTCCCCTGGACACTTATAAACCCGGTGATCCGGATGATTTTATTAAGTAATTGGTGTTTGGTGTTTAGTTTTTGGCACTTGGCAAATTTCTTTAAATAGCTCGCCCTAAACACAAAACACTAAACACTAATAACAAAGGTATTTTTATTATGAAGATCGTTGAAATAAAAAAAGAAAATTGGGAAGGCGGCATCAAAAAATTAGCCGAGTCCTATCGCCTATTCGGCCCGGTCAAGGAAGCGGACTTTCACAATTTTAAGCAACTCGAAGCCGGGCAATTGCCGGATTTAAGTTGCTTAAACACGCGACTGTCACCCAAGTCGATCATTTATCCCCAAACGGAAGTCATGTTCGATTATTCTCTGGATGAAAACGTGGAAGATCATCACATTCTCAAGGAAGTTGATAAGGACTATAGACCGCAGGCAGTCATCGGTATTCGACCCTGTGATGCCAAAGCCTTTGAGCTGGTCAGGCTCAATTTCGACACCCCAGATTATAAGGATCCGTATTGGATCAAGGCATATGAAGCAACCACTTTGGTGGGGCTGGCCTGTGAATCGCCCTGCAGCACCTGTTTTTGTACGACCGCCGGGTGCGGACCCTATCATGAAGAAGCGCTGGATCTGCTGCTGATCGACAATGGCGACCAATACTGGGCCAAAGTCCTCACGGATAAAGGTGAAGCATTTCTGTCAGCAGCCGGATGGACCACTGCGGCAGACGAAAAATCAGCCCTTAAGGAAATCGTGGGCAAAAAAAAGGTCGCCGAAGAAAAAATATCCGCTTTCGTAAAGACCGACAACCTGCGGCAAATTGACACCAACGAATTATACAATGCCAAATTCTGGGAGGAAGTTTCCTTTTCCTGCATCAATTGCGGCACCTGCACCTATGCATGCCCGACCTGCTGGTGTTTTGATATACAGGATGAAAACCGCGGCAACCGCGGCTGCCGTATACGCAATTGGGACAGCTGCATGTATCCATTGTTTACCCTGCATGGTTCCGGTCATAATCCCAGAGGCACCAAGCTGCACCGGGTTCGCCAGCGATTTATGCATAAGCTAAAATATTATGTCGATAAATATAATGTGGGCATCCAATGTGTGGGGTGCGGCCGCTGCATTCGCCTCTGCCCGGTGAATATCGACATCCGTCGTGTTTGCGGCTATATGAACAGCCACGTCGCCTCAGCAGAGGCATGCGAGGTTTAGAGGATTGAATATTTTATATTGAATATTGAATATTTGAGGTCTGCCTGCGGCAGATTCAATTTAAATTATAGATTTTAAACTGCCAGAGCGCAGTGATTTTTGAAATATTCGATATTCAATATTCAATTCTCAATTTTCATTATTCAATTAACATGGAGGAACATCGTGTTAAATCCATATTTACCGTATCCGGTTCGCATCGATAACATCAGCGTTGAAACCGAAGATAAGAATTTGAAAACATTCAGATTAGTCTTCTTAAATCCTGAAGATGAAGAAAAATTCAGCTATCATGCGGGTCAGTTTGCCGAACTGTCTGTGACCGGAAAAGGCGAGATTCCGATCGGAATTGCCTCATCGCCGACGGAAAAAGGATATCTGATGTTTACTGTCAACAAGGTGGGGTTGGTATCATCGTATCTGCATGCCATGAAAGAAGGTGATATTATGGGCGTGCGGGGTCCACTGGGCAACTGGTATCCATGGGAGCAAATGGAAGGTAAAAACGTTCTGCTGATCGGCGGCGGATTTGCCTTTACCACCTTACGCTCATCCGTCGTCTACATGCTCGATCCGGCCAACCGATCGAAATTTAAAGATATTCATGTTATCTACGGCGCTCGTACACCGGGCATGTTGATGTACTGGGACGAGCTGATTGAGTGGGAAAAAAGAGATGATATCCACATGCACATCACCGTCGACGGCACTGATGATCCCAATTGGAAATACAATACCGGGTTTACGCCAACTATCACCGAACAAAAAGCACCCCCGGGCGGCGATGAGACATTTGCCATCGTATGCGGCCCGCCCATCATGATTAAGTTCACCCAACCGGTTTTGGATAAACTGGGATACGCTGATGATCGCATCATTATGTCGCTTGAGAATCGCATGAAATGCGGTATCGGCATGTGCGGGCGTTGCAATATCGGCAAAGAATTCGTTTGTAAAGACGGGCCTGTATTCACCCTTGCAGAAATCAACAAAACGCCCCGTGAATATTAGAGTCCAGAATTACCGGTATTCAAAAAAGATCATTTATATTTTAATAATTCAAACTTTAGAATGCTCAATTTGACCGGTTTGCGGTTTGAAAATAAATGCGCATCTTTTGTGTTGACAACGTGATGTTAATTACGATAAAAGATGCTTTTTAAAATTGAGCTCAAAGGCTGCGGCCGCCATAGATAATCTTTTAATATAATAATCATCAACAAGGAGGACTTTAAATGCCAACTGTAGAATTCATGGGAAAAGAATTTACGGTCGACGAAGACGGTTTCATCGATTCATATGAAAACTGGTGCGATGAGTGGGTCCAATGGGTTAAAAAAGAAGAAGGCATCGAGGAGCTGAATGAAGAGCATCAGAAAGTGATCGAGGTTCTGCGCGAGTATTATGAGAAAAACGGCATTGCCCCGATGGTCCGCGTGCTGTCCAAAGTCACCGGTTTTAAACTGAAACATATTTACGAGTTGTTTCCCTCCGGACCGGGCAAAGGTGCCTGTAAGATGGCCGGCCTTCCGAAACCCACCGGATGTGTCTAATCTTCCGAAATCCTAAACACATTTTATTTCCAAAAGGCCCTGCAGCGCTTGCAGGGCTTTTTTGTTTGGGAGGACGTCATGATTTTGAGCGTAAAAACGAAGTCCCGCACAGAGCTGATCGATATTACATCCCGTATCGCTGAACAGGTTAAACACTCCGGTGTTAGTGATGGCCTGTGCATGCTATATGTCCCTCACACCACCGGCGCGGTTACCATCAATGAAAGCGCCGATCCAAGTGTGCGGGGAGACATCCAGATGGTTTTAAACCAAATCGTTCCCTGGGAAGCCAATTACAAACACTTGGAGGGCAATTCACCGGCCCACGTAAAGGCAACGCTTGTCGGTGCCTCAGAATTGCTGGTAATTGAAAAGGGTGCCCTGGTGCTCGGTACCTGGCAAGGGATTTTTTTCTGTGAATTTGACGGTCCGCGAACGCGTAAGATTCATGTCCGTATACTGGATGCACCATTCATAACCTGAATCTTGCATAAAATTAATGAGAAGATAAGATCACAGTTACCGGAGGCTTCCATCTGCTGCCTTACCACGCCCGCCATCGCGAGCCGCTCAGGCGAGGCGGGCGGGTTAAGGGCGGGGCATAGTTTAACTATAGCCTGACTTCGGCAGAGCTACATTCGGCCTGCCCTTAGAAGCCTTGCATATGAAAGCCTTCAGCTTGTGCAATATTCAGGTAGAGATTGAGCCATGCTGCCAACTGATGAGATAATTGATGATATTGACCGGGCGATTTTAAACCGGATTCAGTCCGATTTTCCGCTGACATCCCGACCTTATAAAACCATCGGCCAACAGCTGGAATTATCGGAAAATGAGGTTATAAAACGCGTCCGACGCATGAAAGACGCCGGCGTTATCCGTCGCATCGGCGGCAATTTCACGCCACCCGCGCTTGGATTCGTCAGCACGCTGTGCGCCGCTAAAGTACCAACTGATAAAATCAGCCAATTTGCGGAAGCCGTTAACCGTTATCCCGGCGTTACCCACAATTACCGTCGCGACAACTCGTATAATGTCTGGTTTACGTTCATTGCCCCCAGCATGGACGAAATTGAAGCCAATCTCGAGCAGATTGCAGCGGATACAGGCGTAACCGATATTCTCAATCTGCCGGCGACCCATGTGTTTAAGATAAAAGCGGAATTTAAAATTTAGATATTGGGTATCAGGTATTGGATATTTTTTGTTAATGCCAACTTGTAGCCTTCACACCCAATACCGAATACCCAGTACCCAATAACCGTGAAAGGTTATGAAGAACGACATTCGCATTGCTGCTGTCATTTTAAACTGTCCGGTTGGCCGTATCGCTGACAATCTGGATCGCATGGCCGGTTGGGTTGAGGCCGCTAAAAAGCAGAGCGTGGATGTGGTCTGCTTTCCGGAAATGAATATTACCGGTTACAGTAGCAGTGCCAATATCAAAAAAGTCGCCGAAACGGTGCCGGGGAAAATCAGTCAGTCGGTTTCAGAGATGGCACAGGCCTATGATATTGCTATCCTGGCCGGGCTGGCCGAAGCGGACCTTGCAGGCCGTGTATTTGCCAGCCATCTGGTTGCCACCGACCAGGGCGTGACCGGCATATACCGCAAAGTCCACGTTGCGCCACCGGAAATTCAGATATTTACGGCCGGAGATGCCATCCCGCTGTTTGACATCAATGGTTTCAAACTGGGAATCCAGCTTTGCTATGACGCGCACTTCCCAGAGCTTTCAACCCGCATGGCCACTGAAGGTGCGGATGCGATCTTTATGCCGCACGCTTCCCCCCGCGGCACACCTGCTGAAAAATTTGATTCATGGATGCGCCATCTGTCCGCGCGCGCTTTTGACAACGGCCTGTATGTGATTGCCTGTAACCAGACCGGAAACAATCAAAATGAGCTCAATTTCCCGGGCCTGGCGGTCGTATTGGACCCTGCCGGACGCATTCTCAAAAAAGATATTGGTGGTAAGGAAAATCTGATCGTGGCAGATCTAAAAGCCGGGGAACTTGAAGAAATCAGAGCTCACCGCATGCGCTATTTCTTACCCAATCGCCGGCCGGATCTTTATTAGCGGCCCTCTCAATCCATTGCAAACAATCGATATCTGGTGCAATGTCATTTCCCTCAATCCTAGCCGCATATTGATAAATCCCTTTAACAGAAGCCTTAGTACTTGAGGTGCGTTGAATGGCGCAGCGATTTGGAATAGCGCCCTATGCCATAGCCGTCTAATTTTCTTTCGCATCGGTTTGATTTAAGTCAATTTAGATCTTTGCCACCATGTGGTAGATATACGAATAAATCGAAACTCACCCGTACCATTTCCGTTTGCTGATTTTCTTGCTTCTCACAGTGCATATTAGGAGGATCTAACATGAAAAAAGATAGCCATTATAATTTCCCAATGCAGCAAAGCAAGGTGAAAGATTGGACGATCTGCGAATCGACAGCCCGGATGCTCGAAAAGTCCCAGAAAGAAGGCGTCGAAACGGCGTTTGATCGGGCTGCGGCCATGAAGCCCTGCCCGATCGGCGCTGATTCTGCCTGCTGCAAACACTGCGCCATGGGGCCGTGCCGTCTGAATTCCAAGGATCCTTACGGCAAAGTCGGCGTGTGCGGTGCTACCATCGATACGATCCAGGCCCGCAACTTTGCCCGCATGGTCGCCTGCGGCACGGCAGCACACTCCAGCCACGGTCGATCGATGCTGAACCTTTTCAGAAATGTTGTCAAGGGTCAGGTCAAAGACTATGCCATCAAAAATGAGCGTAAACTCGAAGAGGTCGCGCAATCCATCGGAATAGAGACCGACGGTCGCACGGTCAAACAAATTGCACTTGATTTGTGCGATGAGCTGGAGCGAATCTTCAATCAGGTCGATGGGGAGATTCCGTTTACCAGGCGGGTGCCACCCAAAACACTGGAGACCTGGCGCAAACTTGACATTGTTCCGCGGGGCGCGATGCTGGAAGTGATGGAGCTGATGCAACGCACGCATGCCGGAATGGATCAGGATTATGCCAACCTCACCCGGCAGATCAGTCGCACCGCTCTGGTTGACGGCTGGGGTGGCTCCATGGTGGCGACCGAACTTTCCGATATTCTCTTTGGCACCCCGAGCCCGGTGGCCACCGAAGTGGATATGGGGTGTCTAAAAGAAGATCAGGTCAATATTATCGTCCATGGCCACGAGCCTTATCTGCTGGAGGCCATGGTTGAATCGGTCAACGACCCTACCCTGATCAGTGCGGCCGCCGAAGCCGGCGCCAAAGGCATCAATCTGGTGGGGATGTGTTGCTCGGGATTGGAGATGCTCTCACGTCACGGTCTGCCGCACGCCGGCAATTTCATGTCGACCGAAGCGGTCATGGTTACCGGCGCGGTGGATGCCTTTGCCGTTGATGTGCAGTGTATCCAGCAGGGACTTGCCAAAGTAGCGGAATGCTACGGCACTAAACTGTTTACCACCAACCCCAGCTGCCGCATTGAAGGCGTTGACCATATCGAATTCGATGAACATCAGCCGCACGCCTGCACCGATGCTATCGTCGAGTGGGCCATTGCCCGCTTTAAAAATCGATCTGTCAAAATTGACATTCCGCGCCACAAAAGTGTCGGCATCCACGGTTTTTCACATGAATACATCAATTATATGCTGGGAGGCACGTTCCGCGCATCCTATGCACCCTTGAATGATAATATTATCAATGGCCGCATCAGGGGAGTGGCCGGCGTGGTCGGGTGTGTCAACCCGCGCGTCAAACAGGATTGGGTGCATGTCGAGCTTGTTAAGGAGTTAATAAAAAATGATGTGCTCGTCGTCCAAACCGGCTGCTCCCAGATCTCTCTGACCAAGGCCGGCTTGTGCACACCCGAAGCGGCTCATCTGGCCGGGCCGGGGCTCAAAGAGGTCTGTGAGACTGTTGGTATGCCGCCGGTATTGGGCTGCGGTGCCTGCGTGGACAACAGCCGCATCCTGATCGCCTGCGCCGAAATGGTTCGGGTCGGCGGTTTGGGCGACAGCATTGCGGACCTTCCCGTCGCCGGAGCGGCCCCGGAGTGGTACAGCGAAAAAGCGCTTGCCATCGGTC
This sequence comes from Desulfobacterales bacterium, assembly GCA_050122475.1. GTDB lineage: Bacteria > Desulfobacterota > Desulfobacteria > Desulfobacterales > JAHEIW01 > JAHEIW01. The sequence continues at coordinate 37,774 of JASFIV010000010.1, forward strand.
ATTATTTTGTGGCATCGGGCGTCTATACCATATTTGGTGTAACATATCCGATTATCAAAGAAACCCGGTTTTACCAGCATATCTTTGAGGATCTTGAAGACCAGGGAATGGGCAAGTGGGGCTTTACGAAAGATCCGTACGAGATGGCCCGTATGATGATCGACCACATTGA
>JASFIV010000011.1:0-37790 GCA_050122475.1 Desulfobacterales bacterium
CGTCAGGGTTTCCCCCATTGCGCAAAATTCCTCACTGCTGCCTCCCGTAGGAGTCTGGACCGTGTGTCAGTTCCAGTGTGGCTGATCATCCTCTCAGACCAGCTAACCATCGTTGCCTTGGTAGGCCATTACCCTACCAACAAGCTAATGGTACGCGGGCTCATCTCCAAACAGAAGCTTCCATGGAGAGGCCACCTTTGATCTCAAAAACAGTAGTAAATGAGATATTATTCGGTATTAGCATCGCTTTCGCAATGTTATCCCCAATTCGGAGGTAGATTACCCACGCGATACTCACCCGTGCGCCACTTTACTAGTTTCAGCAAGCTGAAACGTTCTCGTGCGACTTGCATGTGTTAGGCACGCCGCCAGCGTTCATTCTGAGCCAGGATCAAACTCTCCAATTAAACTATGAAATATTGTGCGGTAAACACAATACATTTACGTTGACCCGACTTACATACGCGTCACTATTTAGTTTTCAAAGATCAAGTGACCCTAATAAAGGGCAGCTGCATTAAACAGCAAATTTAGCCCGCAAAGGGACTTTTTAAATATACTATTTGGCAGTATTTTGTCAATACTTTTTATCTATTTTGGGGCCGTTATTTTTGCAGTTCGGCTCCAGATGACAAACGGCGAATTTAGCGTTATGAATCGGGTTTGTCAATAAAAAACTTCATCTTTTTGGCAAAAACCGCAAAAAAATAGCCCTGGTTACGCTTAATTAATCGGCCTTGGGATCTGGGAGTACTGGAGTGATGGAGTATTGTCCCATATTTTGTTGCGCGCTACACGTTGCGGGTTGTGCGTCAGCTCTATCAATTCACAGTTTCGATGTTAAACCCGGAACGCGAAACGGCTTATTTCCAGTGCCCCAACAATCCAGTTTTATTTGTATAAAAGTCTACCGAAGGTGCAGCTTTCTTTTAAATTAAAATAATAGATTTAAATCGATTATTCTTGGACTTCGATCTTGTGGAAGCGTTTTTTGCCGGAACGCAGAAGAATCGTTTGACCATCGCCTAAATCGGCGTCGCTTACTTGATAATCAAATGACTTGACGCGGGCACCATTTATATAGGCTCCGCCCTGTTCAATCAACCGGCGCGCTGCCCCTCCGGAATTCACCAGGCCGACCTGATGAAACAGCTTAAAGGCCGGAATGCCAGCCTTTAGCGTTTGAACATCCAGCGTGGAAGTGGGCACTGAGGTATCATCATCGCCTACTTCGCCACGCGGCAATGTGCTGCTGGGTAAAATATCAGCCGGAACATGCCGTGCGCCGAACATGCTGGTCGCGGCCTGATGCGCTTCGACGGCGGCTTGATTGCCGTGCGCAAGCCGGGTGGCCTCAAAGGCAAGAATCGCTTTGGAATTGTTCAGATCTGCGCCGCTTAGCTGCTCGATCTGGTGAATTTCGTCCATGGGCAAAAATGTAAACAATGCGAGGAAACGTGTCACATCCCGGTCGTCGGTGTTGATCCAATATTGATAGTAATCATAGGGGGAGGTTTTGGCGGCGTCCAACCAGACGGCCCCTTTGGCCGTTTTACCCATTTTTTCACCACTGCTGGTCGTAATCAGGGGAAAGGTGATGCCGAATGCCGACCCCTGGTGGGCCCTGCGAATCAGCTCAACCCCGGCAACGATGTTGCCCCATTGATCGCTGCCACCCATTTGGATCCGGCAATCGTGACTTTGAAATAGTTTTAAGAAATCGTAGGCCTGCAATACCATGTAATTAAACTCGATAAAGGTCAGGCCCTCTTCTGAATCCAGACGGATTTTGTAGCTTTCGGCCTTTATCATGCGGTTCACCGAAAAATGACGACCAATATCCCGCAGAAAAGGAATATATTTCAATTCGGTCAGCCAATCGGCATTATTGAGCATCAGCGCTTTATCGGCTTCAAAATCAAGAAAATGGGAAAGCTGTTTTTTGATTCCTTCAGCATTTTTGGCAAGTGCTTCCAAAGTTAGCAACTGGCGCATCTCTGTTTTCCCGGAAGGGTCTCCAACCATACCGGTCCCCCCACCGACCAGGGCAATCGGCCGGTGCCCCTGTCGTTGCATGTGGGCCAGGGACATGATGGGCACCAGGCTACCAATGTGCAAACTGGCGGCAGTGGGATCAAACCCGATATAACAGGTCACGTTTCCCTGATCGAGGCACTCTCTTAACTCCCGATCATGAGTGGTCTGTTCAATGAAACCGCGCTCTTCTAAGACATCTAAAACATTGGTCATGAAAATTTCCTTTATAGAAGATAAAGAAATACATTTTCAGTTTATAACTGAATCTCGAACGTTCATTTAATAAGGTAAAAACAAGAACTTGTCCATCGGAAATTAATATAATAATAGCCGCCAGCCAAAGCTTAGATCTTGTTCGAGGGCTCTCGCACAATGCGGGATTTCGCATCTGAGTCTTATATTATATGGTGCTCAAACGGCGATATTCGTTTCAAAAGCCGCGCAAAAAAAAAAACGAATTTTCAATTTATTAATGAGAGATTTTTTCGTTGAGCAAGGCCGCACAAGGGTTTTTATCTGAGGCGTACTGTTAGTACGTCGAGGGTAAAAACCCGCGGAGAACGTAGCTCAGCGGAAAAAGATCCATTTAGAAATTGAAAATTCTATTTGTTGGCGTATTCTACGGCTCTAGTCTCTCGAATCACCGTTACCTTAATCTGTCCGGGAAAGGTTAGCGACTCTTCTATTTTTTTAGCGATATCGCGGCTGACCAGGATGGCTTCTTCATCGGATATGACCTCGCTTTCCACTATAACTCTTAATTCCCGACCGGCCTGAATGGCATAGGTATTGGAAACGCCTTTAAAAGAATTGGCGATATTTTCAAGATCCTCTAAACGCTTAATATAGTTTTCAAGCAGTTCTTTTCGCGCCCCGGGCCGCGCACCGGAAAGCCCGTCGGCGGCCTGAACAAGTAAAGCATAAACCGAATTGGGCGGCAAATCCTCATGGTGGGCTGCAATGGCATGGACAACCTTCCGGGATTCATTGAATTTTTTGGCCAGCCGGGATCCGATGACCGCATGGGGTCCTTCGACTTCATGATCAATGGCTTTGCCGATATCATGCAACAATCCCATCCGGCGGGCCATTTTGGCATTCAGTCCCAGTTCAGAAGCCATGATCCCGCTGAGGAAGCCAACTTCCACAGAGTGCTGCAGCACGTTCTGAGCGTAGCTGGTGCGGAACTTTAATTGACCAAGGGTTTTGATCAGCTCATTGTGGATACCATGGACGCCCAGATCAAAAGCCGCCTGTTCACCGGCTTCTTTGACGGTAATATCGACTTCCTGGCCAACTTTTTTGACCACATCTTCTATGCGGGCCGGATGAATCCGGCCATCTGAAATGAGCCTCATTAATGACAGCCGAGCAACTTCCCGCCTGACGGGATTGAAGCCGGATAAAATGACAGCCTCGGGTGTGTCATCGATAATCAGGTCCACGCCGGTGGCAGCTTCGATGGCTCGAATATTGCGCCCTTCACGGCCGATAATCCGGCCTTTCATTTCATCGCTGGGCAACTGAACAACCGATACCGTGCGTTCGGCCACATATTCTCCGGCATAGCGTTGGATAGCGGTTGCCAGAATCTTCTTGGACTTGCGATCCGCTTGCTCTTTGGCTTCATTTTCTATTTTTTTGATAATGCGAGCCCCTTCGTAGCGGGCTTCATTTTCCATGGCGCGGATCAACAATTCCTTTGCCTGCTCGGCCGATAGGCCTGATATCTTTTCAAGCTGCTGCTTCTGTTGCTCGATCAACTCTTCGTATTCAAGCTCTTTGCGCTCAATTTCATTGCTTCTTTTGCGTAACTTCTTTTCCTTGCGCTGCAGCTCCCGCGCCGTGCGCTCATTTTTTTCGATTTTACGATCGATGTTATCCTCTTTTTGCATCAGGTGCGCTTCGCGCTGTTTGAGCTCTGAACGCGTCTCTTTGGTTTCAGAATCAAAATCGCTTTTCATTTTGAAGTGCCGGTCTTTAATTTCCAGATCGGCTTCTTTTAAAAGCGTTTCGGCCTTTCGTTTCGAATCCACTACCAGCTGCGCCGCCTGTCCTTCAGCTGCTTTAATCTTTTGAGCTGCAATTTGGCCTTTGACCCAAAAGGCGATTGCAAAGCCAACACCAAAGCAGATGATGGCAAGAATTATATTAAATGCACTCATATTTCACTCCTCAAAAACCCGCATTGAAAGTGCCGGTGACCGGCAGCTATTCTCATCAGCGCGTTCTTTTATTATGGTCAACATTCAAGCAACTGCATTTGAATGTGTACGGATGCGTCTTGCATTCTGGCCTGAACCGCAAGTGGCAGCCAGATCAACATTATTTTGTCTCTGCGAAAACAGTTTAAAGGTTCAGATTAGCTTTAGAAGCGGAGCACATCTGATAGGAGACTATGAAGGAGAAAAAAGATGTCTGCGCGGGCACCCCCGAAATGCATCCGAGAAATTAAAAGAATTCCATCGTAACGCAACCGGGCTGAGGGAATTTTAGTGTGGGCGTACAAAAGAAGACCCCCACCATAATGCCGTGTTGGCAGGTCTTTGAACCTAGATCCAAAGTGGGCGCCTCATAATTTCATCAGGCTTTTCTGAACCAGCAGAACATGCACACCGAAACCAGCGAAGGCTCCCAGAAGATAGCTGTTGGGTCAAAGAATAACTCCCAATCACGGACACGGTAGGGGCAAAATTGTATTTGATTACACGCTAATTAATCACCCTTGGTTGTCACCTGAAAACCATACAAGCCTGTTCAGGATTTTTCGCGGTAGGGTTGTGGAAAACCGATGGGCTCTCCTTTTATCGGTCATTCATTTTACAACTTGTAAACCTGCTTCTCATTTTTGCGAGACAAAATCATCCAATTGACGAATCAAATTTAACGAGCGCTCTGATAAATTCTGACTAAACTCTGAATGACGGTTTTCCAGCTCCCGATTCTGATGCACAATATTCAAAGCTGCTAACATCAGGGTTGTTAAATTTGATTCCGCAGATGATTTAGCGGATTGCTGATTTTCAACACGAGACACTTCCTTGACGAGTACTTCCGCAATTTCTTGGGCCTGCTGAACATCCGATTCGGCCTTAAAAGTGTGTTTTTTGCCAAAAAGCTCTATGGTTACAAGTTGTTCCAATGAATATTAATTCTGCCTTTCCGCTTTTACCAACCCATATCCGACGGTCAAGCTACGCTAAACGTCAATGATTTCTTCTATTCTAACCAACAAACTATCAATCTTTGAACGGATCAAAGCCTTTTCCTGCGCATGGCTTTTTTCAGCCTCGATCTTACCTAAAAGCTCCTCCTCTAGGCTTTTAATTTTATCTTGTAATTCTGAATTGGCAGCCTCGTTTTCTTTGCAAATCGCTATCAACCGTGCAACTTTTTTCTCAATTTGGCTGAACTGGTTAAAAAGGATTGCATTATCCAAGGCTTAACCTCACAAATATTTTTTGTTACTATAAGCTGTATTTTTTAAAAAAGTCAAGTGATATTCATGGCCGGTTTTTCATGGCCTGCTCAACGCTTTTGAGCTCTGCAATCGTATTGATACCGGTTACTTCAATGGGATTGTCACCGGTCACAGCGCCTATATGCTTTCGGGTACGATAGGCAATTTCAATAATATCGGTAAGATACATTTCATCCTGGGCATTGTTGGATTTAATTTGGGGTAGCGCCTCAGCCAAAAATTCTTTTTTGGCGCAATAAATACCGGTATTGATGAGTCGGATGCGCTTTTGTTCAGCATTGGCATCAGCTTCTTCCACAATGGCCTGCACACGGCCATTACCATCCAACATGATGCGGCCATAACCGGTGGGATTCGCTATCTCGACGGCCAAAACGCTAACATCTCTATTTTCAGCCAGATGGCTCCCAATCAATGCCTCAATGGTGTGTGCCTGAATCAAGGGCACATCGCCGCACAAGATGACCACTTCGCGACAGGAATCCGGGATATGGGGCAAAGCACACAAAACCGCATGGCCGGTACCCAGCTGTTCTGTTTGAAGGGCAAAATAAAAGGTGCCTTGCTGTGACACCGTCCGGCGCACCTCATCCGCCTGATGGCCCACCACCAGTATCACGTTGTTGCCGGCAACTTTCTGGGCCGTTTCAACAACATATTGGACCATCGGTTTCCCGTAAACCGTATGCAGCACCTTGGCTTTATTTGATTTCATGCGGGTTCCCAAACCCGCCGCCAATATGACAACCGCTATTTTTACGTTCATGTCTTTAGTTTAAACGTCATAAACAAAAAGGGCAAACCCAATTTGCTGGTTTGCCCTTTTTCGTAAGCCGACCGTTTAAAAACGGTATCGATCTATTGTCAGGTGCTCGATCTTTAGCTTAAGCCTGCAACTCGGATGCGTACCGTAGCCCGTTCCAGGGCAGCTCTGGCGCGAGCGAAATCGATGTCTTCCCGGGTGCGCTTTTCGACCAGTCGCTTCTCGGCGCGTGCCAGTGCTTCTTTGGCCCTTTTGACGTCAATGTCGGTGCTGACTTCGGCTGATTCGGCCAGTACCGTAACCTTATCCGGCAGCGCTTCGGCAAAACCGCCACTCACAAACACAAAGTGCTCTTTTCCGCTTGCATCGGTATAACGAATTATACCGGTTTTAAGCGTGGTTAGAAAAGGTGTGTGCCCGGTCAAAACGCCAAACTCCCCCTCCGATCCTGGGGAGGCGACAATCTGAGCTTCTTCGCTGACGACAATCTTTTCAGGCGTAACAACCTCTAAGTGAATATTTCCAGCCATAACGGTTCCTTAAGGTTGGGTTGTAATAAGACCTTTTTAACCACGAAAACACGAAATTTTGAAAGCACGAAACAGTTTATTTTATTTTTGTGTTTTTGTTTTTTCGCGCTTTCGTGGTAAATGTTATCTTTTTGATTCCGGCCCGTCCGGATCAGAACTCTAATCTATTCGGCTTCAGCCATTTCTTTGGCAGCTTCAAGAACCTCCTCGATGCCGCCACGCATGTAAAAAGCCTGTTCGGGGATGCCATCATGCTTGCCTTCACAGATCTCCTTAAATGCCCGCACGGTATCTTCGATCTTGACATACACGCCCGGTTTATTGGTAAAGGCTTCGGCAACATGGAAGGGCTGCGACAGAAAGCGTTGAATCTTTCGGGCCCGTGCGACGGTGACTTTATCTTCGTCGGACAACTCTTCCATTCCCAGAATGGCAATAATGTCCTGAAGTTCTTTATACTTTTGCAGAATCTGCTGTACCTGACGCGCGACCTGATAATGTTCGTCTCCGATATAAGCGGCATCCAGAATCCGGGAGGTCGAATCCAATGGATCCACTGCAGGGTAAATACCCAGCTCAACGATTTGACGCGACAAAACAACGGTTCCGTCCAGATGCGCAAAGGTCGTTGCTGGTGCCGGGTCGGTCAAATCGTCTGCCGGCACATACACACATTGTACGGCGGTAATGGACCCTTTATCGGTGGAGGTGATGCGTTCCTGCAACTCACCCAAATCAACGGCCAAGGTCGGTTGATACCCAACGGCAGAAGGCATACGTCCCAAAAGGGCGGAAACTTCTGAACCGGCCTGGGTAAAACGGAAAATGTTGTCGATGAAGATCAATACGTCCTGGCCCTCTTCATCACGGAAATATTCAGCCGCCGTCAAAGCCGAGAGCGCCACCCGTGCCCTGGCACCGGGCGGTTCGGTCATCTGCCCGTATATCAGTGCCGCTTTGGGCAACACGCCCGAGTCTTTCATCTCATGATACAGGTCATTGCCTTCACGCGTGCGCTCACCCACACCGGCAAAAACTGAAATGCCCCCGTGCTGCATGGCAATATTGTGCACCATTTCCATCATAATAACGGTTTTGCCAACACCGGCTCCGCCAAACATACCCATTTTGCCCCCCCGTGGAAAGGGAACCAGCAGGTCGATAACCTTAACACCGGTCTCGAGAACGCGTACCGTGGTATCCTGCTCGGTAAACTTGGGCGCTTCACGGTGGATGGGCAACATTTTTTCCTGGCTCACTGGACCCAGTCCATCAACGGGTCGGCCGACCACGTTGAGAACGCGTCCCAAGCCGGCTTCGCCAACCGGCATCATAATGGGTTTCTGAGTGTCTTTAACCGGCATCCCCCGAACCAGACCGTCGGTGACGTCCATGGCGATGGTCCGGACCACATTATCACCCAGATGCTGGGCCACTTCTACCACTAAATTATCAGGTTCATCATTGATGGCAGGATTGCTAATGCTCAAGGCCGAATAAATTGTCGGCAGTTTCCCCTGCTCAAATTCTACGTCAACAACAGGTCCCAATACCTGCAAAATCTTACCAATGTTCTCTCCCATCGAAAAACCTCCGTTTTAGTTATTTGTTATTGGTTATTTGTTATTCGATGGACCACTAACAAATAACGATTAACTATTAATTGCCTTTATCCCTTGAGCGCCTCGGCGCCGCCGACAATGTCCATTAATTCAGCCGTAATGGCTGCCTGACGGGCTTTGTTATAGATCAGTGTCAGATTTTCGAGCATATCGTTGCAGGCCTTTGTGGCATTGTCCATCGCCATCATACGAGCGGCATGCTCGCTGGTCGATGTTTCCAGCAAAGCGCTGTAGATCTGAACATATACATTTCGGGGCAACATGTCGCCCAGCAGTGAATCCGTGGACGGTTCACATATATGTTCCGGTAAATAGGCGCCGGCTGCCTCACTTTCTTCGGTTTCATCGGTTTCGATCGGCGGAATCGGCAATAGCTGCTGCAAAACCGGAATCTGTCTGGCCATGCTGGCAAATTCGGCATAAACGATATAAACTTCATCGTAAGTGTCTGCCAGAAAGGCATCGACCAGCGTTTTTCCGGCAGTGGAAGCAATATTAAAGGCGATGGTGGAGCCGACAACACCCAGGTGTTCGCTGTCGATCTGCAAATTTTCCTTGCGGCACCAGTCGCGGCCTTTTTTACCAAAATTAGTAAAGGAAAACGCAACGTCGGCCCCGGCCTTTTCTTTCATGAAGGCGGCGGCCTTTTCAATCAAATTGGCATTGAATCCACCGCAAAGCCCCCGATCGGAAGTGCATAACACGATGTGGACGTTTTTGACCTCCTCCTTGGGCACCAACAGCGGATTGGTTTCTTCACCGGCCCGCTCTGCCAGACTCCCCAGCACCTCGGCAAACTTGCCGGCATAGGGGCGAAAGGCTTCCATACCGGTCTGTGCCCCGCGTAACCTTGAGGCGGCCACCATATTCATGGCTTTGGTGATCTGTCGGGTCTTTTTTACCGCTGAAATCTTTAACTGGATATCTTTTAATGTCGCCATGCAATCAGCCTTTGTAAGTTTGAAACTTGAAACTTGTCACTCGAAACTTGTAAAAACCCACCGCTTAAAGGTCTTAACCGATTTCAGAGAGTATTCGTTTTGAGTCGATCCAGTTTCCAGTTTCCAATTTCGAGTTTCTACTTAATCGTATCTTTAAACTCCTCATCGTAGGCTTCCAAAGCCTGTTTCATTTGATTTTCAAGGTCGTCGCTGATTTCCTGTTTTTCGGCCAGCTCCGTAAAAATGGCCGGATAGCGGTCTTCAATAAACGGATACAAACCGGCCTCGTATTTGGCCAGAACCTCGATCGGATAATCGTCCAGGAAGCCCTTGGTACCGGCAAAGAGAATCGTGACCTGTTTTTCCATGGGCAGGGGTTGATACTGGGGTTGTTTTAAGATTTCAACCAGCCGGGCCCCGCGGGTGAGCTGTCTCTGAGTGGCTTTATCCAGATCGCTGCCGAAAGCGGCAAACGCTTCCAGCTCACGATACTGCGCCAGATCCAGTCGCAATGTGCCGGCCACCTGCTTCATGGCTTTTACCTGCGCGGAACCACCGACGCGCGATACCGAAAGGCCGACATTGATGGCCGGGCGTACACCAGCAAAAAACAGGGCTGGCTCCAGGTAGATTTGGCCGTCGGTAATTGAAATAACGTTGGTTGGGATATAGGCGGAAACGTCACCGGCCTGAGTTTCAATGATCGGCAAGGCAGTCAGAGACCCGGCCCCCAGCTCATCATTGAGTTTGGAGGCCCGCTCGAGTAGCCGGGAATGGTTGTAGAAAATGTCACCCGGAAAAGCTTCACGGCCCGGGGGACGCCGCAGCAGCAAAGACACTTGACGATAAGAGGCCGCCTGCTTGGAGAGATCATCGTAAATGATCAGGGCATGCTGCTTGTTGTCACGGAAATACTCGCCCATGGCACAGCCCGCGTATGGGGCTATGTATTGTAGTGTGGCCGGGTCGCTGGCACAAGCCGACACGACCGTGGTATATTCCATGGCACCATGTTTTTCGAGTATGGCGTGGACCTGGGCCACGGTGGATTTTTTCTGACCACAGGCCACATATATGCAGTACACATCGGTGTCCTTCTGGGCCAGGATTGCATCAATGGCGCAAGCGGTTTTACCGATCTGACGGTCACCGATGATCAGTTCCCGTTGCCCTCTTCCCACCGGCGTCATAGCATCGACCGCTTTGAGGCCCGTGTAACAGGGTTCATGGACACTTTTTCTGGCAATAACACCCGGTGCCACCATCTCCACCCGGCGATGCTCTTTGGCATCAATCGGACCTTTGCCGTCTAATGGCTCTCCGACAGAAGATACCACCCGGCCTAAAACAGCTTCACCTACTGGCACCTGGGCAATCCGGCCGGTGCGCTTGACGATATCGCCTTCTTTAATATGGACGTCTTCCCCCATAATGGCGACACCCACATTGTCCTCCTCAAGGTTGAGAACCAGTCCGAGAATGGCCCCCGGAAATTCCACCAGTTCCAGTGCCATGACATTTTCGAGTCCGTAAATTCTGGCAATGCCATCACCTACCGATAAAACAACGCCGGTCTCGCTGAGCTCAACTTTTTTGTCGTAATCCGTAATTTGTTCTTTGATAATCTGGCTTATTTCTTCAGCTTTTAATTCCATTAGACACCCTCGCCCCTTTTTAAAGTTTCTCTCAAATTGGATAATTGCGTCTTGATACTGCCATCCCAGACAAGATCCCCGATTTTCGTAACGATACCGCCGATCAGTTCGGGATCTTTTTCAACCTGCAAAACAATGTCCTTATTGGTTTTTTTGGACAACGCCGCCCGAATCCGTTCCACCGTCTCCTCAGAAAGGTCCGTGGCCGATATCACACTGGCACGGCCGATACCGCTGAGTTCATCGGCAAGCTTTTTGTAAAAATCGTCAATAGCGCCGATAAAACTCATTCTGCCTTTATCAAAAAGCAAGAGCAGGAAAGATTTCATCGTACTGGAAATATCCAGTTTATCGATAACCGTCTGCAGAACAGTGCGGCGGACAGAAGCCTCGTAAAGCGGATTGGTCACCGCCTGGTTGAGCGCCTCATCGGTTTCCATGAGCTGGGCAAATCCACTGAGTTCCTTTTGATAGGAATCGGTTTGACCATCCTCTTTACTGATCAGCAACAAGGCCTTGGCGTAGCGCCGGGCGACAGCCAAATTTTTCATTATGCCACCACCTTATCTAAATATTCGTTAACAAGTTTATCCTGATCCGCGTCGGTAATTGCTTTTTTCAACATTTCTTCTGCCTGGACCAGAGATTTTTCGACCACTTCCCGTTGCAGCTCCTGTCTGGCTTTTTCAAATTCGTGTTCGATATTGCGCTTCGCCTGGACCTGCAATTTTTCTGCGGTTGCTTCAGCCTCTTTTAAGATTTTTGCCTTAGCTTCATTGCCCTGTTGAATGTACCCCTGGACAATCTTTTCCGCTTCGCTCTCCAGCTGTGACAATTTTTCATTATATTGCGCCAGTTTTTTTTCGGCTTCGACTTTTTGCGTCTCCAAACTCTCCAGATCTTCTTTGATGGTTTTTATGCGCGCACTTAAAGCCTGTGAAATCGGCTTGCGTAAAATCAAAATAAGGGCAACAAGCAACACAACAAAATTCATAACCCGATACGTATCGGTTGCGATCCAGCCTTTTCCTCCGCCGCCCTCACCAGACGCTGCGGATGCAATTCCGGCCACCAGGCATAGAAACACAATCAAAATGCCGAGCAGTATTTTCCTTATTTTCATTGAACCGTCCTTCCTAATATTTTTTGGCAAATATCATCCGCAAATTCTGCTACTTTGGTTTCCAATGCAGCTTTAGCAGTTTGGGCTTCCTGGGAAATTTTCTGACGGATATCTGCCAATTCCGCTTGGGCTTTTTCATTGACCCTGGCGATGATCTTTTTTTCTTCTTCAGCAGCATCCTGTAACAAGGCCTCTTTTTCATCCAGGCCTTTGGTCCGCGCTTCTTTGATGCCGGCCGCAAACGCCTTGTCTTTTTCCTCGGCGTCATCATTGAAAGTTTGGATGCTGAGCTCAAGACCGTCCATTTTTTCTTTACGCTGGCGTAAAATGTTGCGGATCGGACGATATAAGATGCGGTTTAATATCCATAGAATGAGGAGAAAATTGATGAGTTGAATGAAAACGGTCCAATCCGGTATGACGGTAACCCCGCCACCGCCAGACTCTTCCGATGATCCCAATGCCAATGAAGCCGCTAACAACAGCATGTTGATCACAATTACCAGAACAATAGAAAAAAATTTGCGGTTTCGACCGAAAACCCTCATTTAGTAATCCTCCGTCGACAATTTTTTGCACAACTGGTCGAATTAGTTTGATTAATAACAAAAGGATGGTTTGGCTCGGGCGGTCTATAACATCCAGCCCAATCAGTTGTCAAAGGATTTTTTTGCAAATTTTAGTCGCCTTTGGAAGGCTCTAAAATGGAGGGAATTTGAGGGGAAGTTTTCGACTTTTTTCGGGTGTCCGTTTTGGTTTTCATGGCGCATTTGCCGTTAAAAAACCCGCCGAGTTCGATGGATATGACACAGGCCTTTTTTTCATCTTTCATCGGTCGTTTAGATCTCTCGGTCACACCTCCAAGCCATGTGTCTACCTTAAAGCTGGGGCGGCCTACCAGCAGGTCTGCCGGCAGGCGCGTTTGGGGCCCAAACCGGATACCGGGCCTGTTATGGGATCAGTTGTTGCACCATTCAGTCGAGCATAAACCGCCGCATACTGACATTAAGGAGTAGGCCAATACTGATGGCGGTGGTTAATACCGAGGAACCTCCATAACTGACAAAAGGCAGCGGCACACCGACCACCGGTAATAGCCCCATGGACATACCGATATTGATCAGTGCCTGCCAGAAAATCATAGCAGTAACGCCAACAGCCAAAATTGTCCCGAAGGGCTCGCGACAGGCATGCGCCACATTCAAGCCCCAAATGATCAAAATCAAAAATAGCAGAATCAACGTAACCGATCCCAGAAATCCCCATTCTTCAGCTAAAACTGAAAATATAAAATCGGTGTGCTCCTCCGGCAAAAATGAAAGCGCGTTCTGAGTTCCTTTTAAGTATCCTTTTCCACCGAGCATTCCGGAGCCAATCGCAATTTTGGACTGAATAATATGATAGCCGGCGCCCAGCGGGTCTCGATCTGGATTCAAAAATGTGAGAATCCGCTGTTTTTGATAATCCTTTAAAAAGAACCATATGAGCGGAACCATTATGGCTCCGGAACCAATTAGATAGATGAATGAGCGTCTTTCAATTTTAACAAAAACCGTAATGGAACCGGCTATGAGTACCACCAGGCCCGCCGTACCCAAGTCCGGCTGCATGCCGATTAATAATACCGGCAGCATAATAATCATCAGAGGGCGCACCAATTCTCTGAGGGTGTATCCGCTTGTTTTGGCATCCTTGGAATAATAACGCGCCAGCGAAATGATGACGGCAATTTTTACCAGTTCGGATGGCTGCAGCGATACGGGTCCCAGAATCAACCAGCGGCGCGATCCGCCGACATATTTACCGAAAAATAAAACCGCCAGCAACAAAGCAATACAGGCGAAATAAATCGGCTGGGCCCAGCGATCCAAAATTTTATAATTAAACAAAAAAGTGGTCACCATAGCAATCAGCCCAACAGAAAACCACAGGAGCTGTTTGTAGAACAGTACTTTTTGAGGTGTCGGCGTCTCAGCGGTTACCGCACTGTACAAAGTGAGCAACCCGACACACCCGATCAAAATGGCCAGGCCCATTAAGCCCCAATCAAAATACTGCACCAATCTGCGATCAAACATTATCTTTTTAATCCTACTTCTGTCTGCCAGTCACGGGTAACTGGCGTCTGGTTTCTTGTGAGTGCTTTCTTTTATTGCCTCTTGCTTCTGGCTTCTGGCAGCTGGCTTGTTGATTATAAATTTCGCTTTCTTGCTGGGGACAACTTCTTCACCATCTTCCAGTCAAGTACATACAAACATCGGCTGGTTAAGCCCATGGGCCTCAATCTGGCATACAGCAATCAGTTGCCATATACCTGCCAGTAGCGAGTAGCCAGTGGCCAGCAGCAAATGATTTAACCATCACCGCCTATACTATGCGCTTTGTTTTGTGTTGCCACTTTGGCTTTGACAGCGGGTTGACGCAAAAACGTTTTGATCATCTCTTTGGCGATCGGTGCGGCAGCGCCAGAGCCATGCTCGCCATGCTCGATGACAACCGCAACCGCGATCGTCGGTTTTTCAGAAGGTGCATAGGCGATAAACCAGGCATGGGATCGCAAATGGGCCGGCATGTCTTCTTCAGCCATGGATTCGTTGTCTTTGCGACTGATTACCTGGGAGGTACCGGTTTTACCGCTTATATCGATATCGGACAGTCGACTACCGCGCGCCGTTCCGTTTTCACCATTAACCACTTTCCACAAACCCAGTTTGACAAGCGCCAGGTGGGCGGGGCTAACCGGTAGTTTTCCGTTCAGTTTGGATTCATTTTTTTGCAGGAGCTTCCCATCCACGGTCTGAATGTGGTCCAGAATGAGGGGTTGGTATCGATGGCCGCCATTGGCCACTGCGGCAGCTAAAACCGCCATCTGAATGGGCGTCGCCAAGTTAAAACCCTGACCGATGGCAATTGACAGCGTTTCACCTTCCTGCCACGGCACGCCGGTACGTCGTTTTTTCCATGCTGCCGTGGGAATCAGGCCATTGGCTTCATGATCCAGACGAACGCCGGTGGGCGATCCCAGACCAAAAGCCTTCGCATACCATGCCAGGCGGTCCACACCCAGACGTTGACCCAGCTGATAAAAAAAGACATCACATGATTCTTCAACAGCCTTGACAATGTCCACCTTTCCGTGCCCCCCCTTTTTCCAGCAGCGATAGGACCGATTGCCGAATCGATAATACCCCGGGCAATGAATAACGCTTCGATCATCGATGACGCCTTCCTGCAGTCCCGCAAGCGCTGTAATGATTTTATAGGTGGACCCAGGAGGGTATTCGCCCTGAATGGCGCGGTTTGACATCGGTCTAAAGGGATTTGAAATCAGAGAATCCCATTGTTCGCGGGTGATGCCGCCGACAAATGAATTTTGATCAAAAGAAGGGCTGCTGGCAAGGGCTAAAATTTTTCCAGATGACGGCTCGACGGCAACGGCAGCGCCGACCACACCATCCAACAGCACTTCAGTGCGTTGCTGTAAATTTTGATCGATGGTCAAATAAACATTGTGCCCGGCATCGGCTTCAACGGTTTTCAAAATTCTGACCACCAAACCATTGGCATTGACTTCAACCTGGCGACCACCCCGCTTGCCACGCAAAAGATTCTCATAAACCTTTTCGGCGCCAAACTTGCCGATCAAGTCCCCACTGCGACAGTCCGGATAAGAACCGCTTTTGAGCTCCGTCGGGCTAATCTCGCTCAGATAGCCAATCAAATGCGCTGCCTGGCGTTCGCGAAGATAGTGGCGCCTCAGATTGACATCAACCGAAACGCCCGGCAGATCAAATCTATTGACCTCGATCGAGGCCAAGGTATTACGCCCCACATCCTGTTGGAGCAGCAAGGGGCTATATGCCGATACACCTCGCGTCTGCTTTATTTGAGACAACAACGCATCTGCCGGTGTCTTAAGATGCAAAGCCAATTTCTCAAGGGTGGGCTTCAACGGCTCAGCATCTTTTAGGGTAATATTGACGTCAAAAGAGGGCCGGTTGTCTACCAGCAGGTCCCCATTGCGATCATACAGACGGCCGCGGGGCGGATCGATACTCTGCAGTCGAATGCTGTTGTTCAAAGATAAACGCCGGTATTCATCGCCCATGATGACCTGCAGATATATCAGCCGAATAAACAACACCACAAAGGCCGCCAGGGCACAAACGATCACGCCGGTGATGCGTTGTTTGTACCAATCGGTATCTGCTGTTTTTAAGTACTTATCCATAAGCGTTTGGTGGCGGCGCAGCACCATCCCATTGAATGTTAAATCTTTTGGCCAGGGCCAGCAGTGAGAACAGAAATATGGGGCCCGTCACCAAAGCCCACAAAAACTGCTGGGTGACAAATAGAAACGTATCTACCGGCAGTTGGCTCACCGGCCCGAAAAACGCAAAAGTGGCGATCATCAGAATATTTTCGACCAAAACGGCAGCAATCACAACCACTGATAAAAAAAATTTGTTGCTCACCCGCAGAAATTTAATAATAAAGCGTACACCAATAAACAGCCACAAATAGAGGGTCAGATATAATCCAAATGGGCTTCCGGAAAGATTATCCATGATCAAACCAAGTACTAAAGCGAACGGCAGGCTTTCGCGAATGGGCAGGCAGATGCTGATGAAGATCACAAAGGGAATAAGCAGGTCATACATGCCCTGCATCACGGGGATGTAAGGGAAAATGGTCGTTTGGATGATTAGCAAAAAAAGGCAGATGCCGATGTAAAAGCCGTATCTCATTGTTGACTCGCAACATCCTGAGTTTGCGGAGGTAAAATGACCAAAACCTCTTCCAGTTTTTCATAATCGACGAAGGGCGCAACGGTAATCTCATAAAAGATATCCGAGTTGCGCTGGCTGATATCCGCAACGCGGCCGATACGCAACCCTTTGGGGTAGACACCGTCCAACCCGGATGCAATTACCGTATCGTCGATTTGAACATCATGTTTGCGCAAAACAAATTCAAATCGGCATTGATCAGCAGATTCACCCTTGATGATGCCCCGTGCCCGCGAGCGTTGCACCAGGGCATCCACTGCGCTATTACGGTCAGTGACCAGCATGACTTTGGAATAATGGCCCGCTGTTTCAAGAACCTGACCGACAATTCCGGTGGGCAACACCACCGGTAGCCCCTTCTGCAGACCATCGGACTTGCCTTTATCAATAATAACCGTTTTAAACCAGCCGGAAGGATCCTTACCGATAACCTCGGCGGCCACAACTTTATTGGTCGGTGCTTTTTGAAAATTCAGCAGATCCCTCAGGCGAGAATTGGCCAAATCTATCTCATGCCATTGATTGCTTTTTCCGACAAATTGACTCAACGACTTTTTTAAATTTTCATTTTCATGGGCAACGGACACCAGAAAAAAATAATGTTCCCAGATATCCCGTGTAAAACGGATTGAACGGGTAACCAGCTCTTGAAAGGGCGATACCAATGAAAGGCCTACTCGACCTAATCCAAAGGTTGATTGGCTTTTACTGGTAAATGAAAGGAGGATGACATTGACCGTTATCAGAATGATAACGCCAACGATTAGAACCATCTTTTTGGAGAACATAATGCTTCGTTCACTCTAGCACCGCAATATAAACTCAGCTGACCACAACTTCCTTGAGGATCTCAAGATTGTCGAGGGCTTTTCCTGAGCCCAGCGCCACAGTGGATAATGGGTCGTCGGTGACCGTAACCGGCAAACTGGTTTCCTCTCGAATGAGCTTATCCAAATTTTTCAGCAGTGCTCCCCCTCCGGTCAGAATAATTCCGCGATCGACAATGTCGGCGGATAATTCGGGTGGCGTCTGTTCGAGCGCAATTTTCACCGTCTCGACAATGGCATCAATTTGTTCGGAAATGGCAATTCGAATTTCTTCTGAATCTATCGATAGGATTTTCGGAATTCCGGAGGCCAGGTCACGGCCTTTGACTTCTATGGTTTCCAGGTTTTGGGAATCCGGGTAGGCATTCCCGATTGATGTCTTTATCATTTCGGCTGAACGCTCACCGATCAGAAGATTATATTTACGTTTGATATACTGGATAATGGCGGCGTCCATTTTATCGCCGGCCACGCGAACCGAACGACTGTAAACAATGCCCTTGAGCGAAATTACGGCAACCTCTGTCGTGCCGCCGCCGATGTCCACCACCATATTACAGGTCGGTTCGGTGATGGGAAGGCCTGCTCCGATGGCGGCTGCCATAGGTTCTTCGATCAAAAAAACCTCGCGCGCGCCGGCGGATTCAGCGGATTCTCTGACAGCGCGTTTTTCGACCTGGGTTATCCCGGAAGGCACGGCAATAATGATGCGCGGTCGCACAAAGGTCCGTCGGTTATGCACTTTATGAATAAAGTGGCGCAACATGGCTTCGGTTACTTCGAAATCAGCAATGACACCATCGCGCATCGGGCGGATAGCGAGTATATTCCCGGGTGTTTTACCGAGCATGTTTTTCGCTTCGGATCCGACGGCCAGAACGCGGTTGCGCGATCGATTTCCGGTGCTGACCGCCACCACCGAGGGTTCGCTTAAAACAATACCTTTTCCTTTCACGTAAACAAGCGTATTGGCAGTGCCTAAATCAATAGCCAGGTCGTCTGAAAACACACCTAAGATCTTATCGAAAAATAAGTTCATTCAAAAAGGCCTCACTGTAAAGAATGTACAAAAAAATTAAATGGATGGTAAAACAGATTTATTGTAGCATGACAAGCAAAAATAATCATTAAAAAATTTATTGCCCCAGAGTATTCATGACCGCATCATGCAAGCGGGGTCTGAATGCTTTAATGCCCTCGTTTTCCCGGGTCGGGTGCACGCGATTGCTCAACAATACGACAATGGTAGAATTTTCAAGATCCATCCAAAAAGAGGTCCCGGTAAATCCCAAATGCCCGACGCTATTCAGTGAAAAGCCCCGGCCGCAACTGGCGCCTTTGAAAAGTGGCATGTCAAATCCCATGGCTTTATCGGTCTGCAGCAAACGTTTGAAAAATTGATGCAGCAAATTCCGGTTAAAAACGCCGCCAGTTATATGACCTTGATAGGTCCGCAGCAGTTCGATTAAAAGCGTATTGACATCGCCGGCGGTTCCAAAAAGACCTGCATGGCCTTCGACGCCGCCAACTGCAAAGGCATTTTCATCATGTACCTGCCCGACTAAAATTTCACGGCGCCACGGACAGTTTTCAGTGGCAGCGAAAGAGCCCTTAAGAGCGGTAGCATTATGGGCATTGAAAAAGAGTTGTTTTAACCTCAGGGGCCGGTAAATTTCATCAGCGACATAATGATCCAGCCGACGACCGGCAACGTGCTCAACCACCCATGCCAGAATCATGAATCCCAGGTCACTATAAAGCACCTTTTCGCCGCTGGCTTGGATGAGTCGCTCCTCTACTAAAAATTGGCGCAGTGCGGCGCGGCGTGAATCCATTGGAACTTTACTTAGCTTTTTATAGTACGGCCGGTAGTCCGGAAGGCCTGAATTATGATAGAGCAAGTGCTCGAGTCTGATCCGGGCTTTAGCGCCACCCTGAAAATCGGGAAGCAAATTACCCAGAGAATCTTCCACCGAGATCTGGCGGTTTTGCACAAGATGCATCACGGCCAGAGTTGTCGCCAGCGGCTTGGTCAAAGATGCCAGATCAAAAATGGTTTCGGCTGTCACCGGCACCTTTTCGTAGATATGGGCCAACCCGTATGCCCTCAAGAAAACAACCGCCGACTCAGAGGAAACCAGCAAGACAGCACCGGGAAATATTCCCTCAGCAATGGCTTGTTTCATCATTTCGTCAACTTCGGTCATCTTATATGGGTTGTACGGGTCGATGGTGGCTCCTACCTTTGTCCCGTTATCTGTGAAACCGTTTGTTGACCGTCGTCCGTTGCCCCTTGCAAACCGATTGTGTTTCAGAGCTACTTGCAAATACTCTTTCACCAACCGACAACGGACGACTGACAATTAACCAGTGGTTGCAGGCTGTGTGAAGGAAAGCAGCTGCAGATCGGTATCTAGGGTGGCCGTCATGCCGACCGGGAGAGTTAGGTTTTGCTTTCCATGACCGACATCAAAGCCCGCCAGAATCGGTATGTGCAGGTCCTGGAAACGATCCTGGAAAATCCGGTAAATGTCGTCCAGGTTCCCGCAGTCCTTAAAACTACCGAGAATTATGCCGGCAATCCCTTTAAAACTTCCGGCCAGTTTCATCTGAGATAACATCCGATCAATGCGGTAGGGAGCTTCGCCGCGATCCTCCAACAGCAGGATGTTATCCTCAAATCCTGCTTCAAAGGGTGTTCCCAGCAAATGGCACAATGTTGCCAGATTGCCGCCTATAACCGGGCCTGTTGCCCGGCCGGCCTGAAGCACAACCCCGGCAGCAGGAGCAATCTCTAAGGGGATATCGGATGTGATCGCGGCTGATAAGCTGCGAAGCGTCAACTCGGACGCTGTTGCAAGGGGGGTTACCATGGGGCCATGAAATGTGACCAGTCCGCTTCGGCGGGTGATGGCTGCAAGCAGAGCCGTGATGTCGCTGAAGCCGACGAAAACCTTGGGATGGGCGCCGATGATATCAAAATCGACCAAAGGCAGCATGCGTAAACAGCCAAATCCGCCACGCGCACAAACGATGGCCTGAACGTCCGTTTCTTTAAAAAGCTGATTGACCAGCCGCGCACGTTGCGCATCGGAACCAGCCAGATAACCGGTCTTGTCAAATACTGCATCGGGAACCCGGGTCCGAAAACCCATCGATTGCAGGGCGCTCAGACCCTGCATAAAAAGATCGTGGTCAAAAGGACCGGCCGGCGCCACAATGCCGATCGTGTCACCGGGCTTTAGTCGGGGGGGGCGCACGGGCTTGTCGATTTCAGGATTCATCGCAATTCAAGCTTTCAGTTACCAGCAGCTTTCGACTGCTTAATTGGTTTGATTGGTTTAATTCGATCACTGGGTTCGGTTTAAGCCAACCAATTCAACCATCAGAACTAATAATACCAATCCAACAAATCGCCGAACCTATTGACCTTTGAACCCTGAACCTTTCAACCTTTGAACCTTATTGACATATCTCCAACCGGGTGCTAATGATAAACGCCTGTGTCGGGGCGTAGCGCAGTCTGGTAGCGCACTTGAATGGGGTTCAAGGGGTCGGAGGTTCAAATCCTCTCGCCCCGACCAGATATTATGTCCGATAGACCCTTCACCGTCTATATTACTATAACAAAAAAAGCGGATTAGCTAAATGGCTATACCGCTTTTTTTGTTGGCTTCGATCCGGCGGCAACCGATCATCTTTGGCGCCATCATAAAATTCAATTGTTTCCCGCGATTGATGATCAAAAAGAAGTGTGTTCAAAAGAATGGAATTAATCCAATGGGCTAGTGGACTTGGCCGGTCTTCATATACTGGGTTATTTTGCCGTCCGCATATGCCTGGTTAAAAGCGGCGACCACATCCGGATCAAACTGAGAACCGTTACCATCATTGATTACTTTGATAATGACATCATCTTCCATTTTTTTGCGATAGGCGCGATCGGAAGCCATGGCATCGTAAACATCTGCCACCGATAAAATGCGGGCCAAAAACGGAATATCATCTTGTTGGATACCATCCGGATAGCCGGTGCCGTCAAACCGCTCGTGGTGACATCGAATGATCTGCCTTTCCTTTTCCCACAAACCGAGCTGCTCTAAAATATTGGCACCAATGACCGGATGGTCCTTAATTTTTTCAAATTCTTCTTCTGTCAATTTGCCGGGTTTTAAAAGGATGTCATCGCGGATACCGATCTTACCGATATCATGCAAATGCCCGGCAAAATTAAGGACATCCAGTTCCTCTTTAGAACATCCGAGTTGTTTGCCCAGCACAATGGACAGCCCGGTAACCCGGCTTGAATGCTGCTGGGTATACAGGTCTCTGGCTTCCACTGCTTTAACAAAGGCGTAAAGGGTGGCAAAAAGATTTTCATAGATATTTTCATATAGCGCCAGGTTCTCGATGGCCTGCGCGGCACTCTGAGCCAAAAAGGATAAATAATACAAATCCTTTTCGCTGAAGCGCTTGGCACCTTGATGAACGATAGCCGTTAGGACCCCAAAAACCTTGTTCCTGATTTTCAGCGGTACAATCATGGCGGATTTGATCTCGGCCGGCAAGCCGTTGCTTGCCGAATTTTGAGAAATCAGCAACGGAATCTGATCTGAGACGACCTCCATGATAAGCCTTGTATTTAAAAGCTGACAATTTCTCGAAGATGGCATCGGCTTGCGCGTACCGGCATTAGCTGTCTCTGGATTTGTGTTGGAAGCGGCTGATTTAGCAGATGCTGATACCTGGATCGGCTCCTGAACCGCATCATTGATCACATAAAATCCGGTCATATCCGCATGAGCAATCGTGCAGGCGATATCCACCGCTCTTTTGAACACATCATTGGTGGAACCGATAGCGGTAAATTGACTCATTATTTTGTTGAGGGTATTCAGTTCTTTGACTTTGACCATCAACTCCCGGTTTAATTTCTCGAGGCGTTGCTTGCTTTCAATCTCCTTTTTCAAAAGAACATTTTCCACAAAAATTTTGCGCTGCTGCATCACGCGCTGCACGCTCAATTCCATCTGTTTCAGATTGACCGGCTTGATTAAAAAATCAACGACCCCGTTTTTAATCGTCTGGATGGTGTTTTCCAGGGAAGGATAGCCGGTCATAACAATTACCGGCATGGTATTGTCGTGGTTTCTGATTCTTTCGGCCAGTTCAAGCCCGTTCATTTTAGGCATGTTAATATCGGTAAAGCAGCAGTCGATGGTCTCATTGGCGAGGATTTTCAGCGCTTCGGCCCCCGTTTTGGCGGTGCGGGTCTGATACCCTTTACGTTGAAAGTATTCACTGGATACGCTTAATATACTTTCTTCGTCATCAACAAACAGAATGGTCTTTTTATGGTGACTATCCATGGGTGTTTATCTGCTGGCACCGTATCGCGGTGTTATTTGTTTATTTATTCAATTTCAGAATGTTATGTCCATAGGCGACTGCCAAAACCGCTGAAATTGATATCGACATTTTACGCAAAAACTTTAGCCGCCGGCATGAGAGATGTGGCCAATTAGTATTGCCATTTGGGTGATTTCATGACAGAAGACAGCGGAAGAATTGAATATTGAAGATTGAAAATTGAAGATTGGCGGATGTCGCTCGCGCAGCGCAGGCGCTTGCGCCGCGTATCGCTCTGTTGTTTTTTAAAGCAGTTTTTTAAATTGATGCGCCCCGGGTGCACCTTAAATATTCAATATTCAACTAACAATATTCAATAATTGGACTCCCGGTAAAGGCATATTATCGCATAAGACAGCAACAACAACGATCCTGTGAAGAATATGGCGAACGATACTTCCCGGCCCCTCCGTATTTGCCTCTTAAGTTACCGGTGTAATCCACATTGCGGTGGACAGGGCGTTTATCTCAAAAATCTCAGTCGGGCCCTCAAAGACCTGGGACATCAGGTCGATGTTGTAGTCGGCCCGCCTGAACCGCAACTGGATGCAGATATTCCCTGCTATCAAATTCCCTCGCTGGACCTCTACAATCCGGATAATTTATTCAGAATGCCATCATTAAAAGAATTGAGACAGCCGATCAATTTCATAGAGTGGATCGGGGTTTCGAGCATGGGCTTCCCCGAACCTTTTACGTTTGGTCTGCGTGCCCGTCGATTCCTGCACACAAAACGCCATCGATATGATATTGTCCACGATAACCAGGGATTATCTTATGCTTTGCTGACCATCAAAGACTGGCTGCCCACAGTTGCCACCATTCATCATCCGATCACCATTGATCGTAAAATCGCGATTCGCTCTGCTGCCAATATCTGGCGAAAAATGCAGCAATGGCGCTGGTATTCGTTTTGCGGCATGCAAAAACGCGTCTCACGGAAACTTTCCCACATCATCACCGTATCTAAAACAGCCTGCAATGATATCGCGCGCGATTTTCATATTTCAACCAGCCGATTCAGAGTGGTACCCAACGGCATTCGTACCGATCTGTTTTATCCCATACCGGACATCGCCCGTGAAAAAAACCAGCTCATCGTAACCAACAGTGCCGATATGCCCTTAAAAGGGCTTTATTACCTGCTGCGGGCGGTTGCAAAGGTAGCGCAGACGCAACCGGTCAAGCTTACGATCGTCGGATCCGCCCATAAAAATGGATATAGCCGCCGATTGATACAACAGCTGGGCATCGGAGATCTGATCACATACACCGGTCGGATCTCTAACGACCGTTTCGTACGCTTATATGCAAAAGCAACGGCTGCGGTTATACCGTCCGTATATGAAGGCTTTGGATTACCCGTTGGTGAAGCCATGGCCTGTGGCGTACCGGTTATCAGCACTACCGGCGGAGCGCTGCCGGAAGTTGTCGGAGATGCCGGAATTCTGGTGCCACCGGCCGACCATCATGCCCTGGCCGATGCAATTCTAAAGATTCTGCAACAGCCTCAATTGGCTCAAAAATTGAGTCATGCCGGCTATCAAAGAGTTCAACAACATTTTACCTGGATGAAAGCCGCCCAGAAGACCGTCAACGTTTATCGGGAGGCAATTCGTGGTCACCGTTGATTTGAAAAAACTGGGAATCAAGCCGGGGTACCGCATTCTGGACATCGGCTGCGGGTCGGGCCGGCATACCTGTGCTGCCTATCGCTTTGAGAAGGTGATTGCCATCGGTGCTGACTTGAATGCAGCCGAGCTCGACGCGGCCAAAGAACGGCTGCAATTGCATGACAAATGGGGCCAAAACGGCGGTGGCCGGTGGGGTCTCACGATGGCCAATATCAATGCATTACCGTTTGAAGAGAATTATTTTGACCTGGTTATTTGCGCAGAAGTTTTGGAGCACATTGATAACGATCGTCAGGCGGTTAGCGAAATCATCCGGGTCCTAAAGCCGGGCCACACTCTGGCTGTCAGCGTACCGCGTTTCTGGCCCGAGCGCATCTGCTGGGCCCTATCCACAGCGTACACGCAAACAGATAATGGCCATATCCGCATATACCGCAAAAAAAAGCTCATTGCTTTGCTCGAGAATTCTGGCATGAAATGCTGGTCCAGCCACTATGCCCACAGCCTGCATACCCCCTACTGGTGGCTGAAATGTCTGCTGGGACCGGATCGATCAGATCTGGCCACGGTGAACCTCTACCATCGTTTTCTGACCTGGGATATTATCAAACAACCGTATCTTGTGGCCCGGATCGATAAATTACTGAATCCGATTTTGGGAAAGAGTCTGGTGGTTTATTTCCGGAAAGAAAAAACCAGCCCAATTGATTAGAAACCAATTGGGCGTTATCTGTTATTCGTTAATTGTTATTCTTTTAAAAGGACTAAGAGCGATTTATAAAAGCCACCCTTAAAGGGAATATATTGCCATAGTAATTTAATCCAAACAACCAATAACGATTAACACATAATTGAGCTTTTTTTGCTCAATTAGGCTCGGCGCTGCAACACCCCTAGTGTTCTAATCATGGACAGGCGCTCAAACCGGCCACTGGACAGCGCTAGATCAAAAATGCGATGGGGTGCCTGGCCGCCTTCAGATGGGTCCTCGAAGATATCGTGGATCAACAGATAGCCGCCCGGCATGATATGAGGAGACCAACAGGTATAATCACTAAGGGCGGCTTCCATGGTGTGTCCCCCATCGATAAACACCATACTCAGCGGTGTAGCCCAGCATCGTGCAGCCACATCAGAGCGACTGACCATGGCCACGACCGTATCTGCTATCCCGGCCTTTTCAATTGTTTTGCGAAATTCGTAAAATGTGTTCACCCGGTGCAGTTTGGGATCAAAAAGCTCGGGATCGAAATAGGCCTGACCGGGCTGTTGTTCTTCAGAACCGCCATGATGGTCGATGGAAAAAAGAATGCCGCTGTTTTGCTGGCAGGCCATACCGATGTAAATTGTCGATTTACCGCAATAGCTGCCGATCTCCAGACAGGGCCCTAGGCGACTGGCTTTGAGGGCAACATCGTACAGGCAGCGGCCCTCATCTTCGTGGAGAAAACCTTTGGTTGCAGATATCAACGCGGGATCAATGTTCATCATCAGCTTTTGGCCACTCGTTGCTGGCGGCCGGCAATTTGCTGCTGGCTGCTCGCTTCTGGCTGCCGGCCGGGAGCCCGTGTCCAGAAGCCAGGTGCCAGTAGCCAGCCGCTAAGTTTTGCGATCATAACTGGTGACAAGTACTTCTCTGGGCTTGGCGCCGTCTGAAGGGCCGACGATGCCCTCTTTTTCCATCTTTTCGATAATGCGGGCCGCGCGATTGTAGCCGATTCGCAAATGGCGCTGAATCATAGAGATGGAGGCTTGCCCGTTCTTTGTGATAAGGGCCACTGCATCATCATAGCGTTCATCATACTCATCATCGTCGGTTTCGGCGGGTTGGATGGCAGCTGCTTCGGTTACTTCTTCGTCGTATTCCGGCTTTGCCTGACTTCTTAGAAAGGCAGTGATTCGACTCAACTCATTTTCAGAAATATAGGCCCCATGTATGCGCTGCAACTTTGCGGTACCGGGCGGTAAAAACAACATATCGCCGCTGCCGAGCAGATTTTCAGCGCCAACTGTATCGATGATGGTGCGAGAATCGGTGCGAGACGAAACCTGAAATGTCAGGCGCGTTGGAAAGTTGGCTTTGATAATGCCGGTTAAAACATCCACAGACGGTCGCTGGGTGGCCAAAATCAAATGGATACCGGCAGCTCTGGCCATTTGAGCCAAGCGTGTCAGCGCGACTTCAACATCCCGGGATGCAAGTATCATCAGGTCGGCAAGCTCATCGATGACAATGACAATAAACGGCAGCTTCTCGGGTGCTTCCTTGTCGGCTGTTTTGGCGGCTTTGTCGACCTTATTATTATACTGCTTGATATTGCGAGCTGTCATTTCCGAAAGGAGCTCATAGCGGCGTTCCATTTCACGCACCGCCCAAAAAAGCGCATTGGTTGCTTTCTTTGGATTGGTAACCACCGGTGTGATCAAATGGGGGATCCCATCATAGCTGGACAGCTCAATGCGCTTGGGGTCAACCATAATAATTTTGACTTCACCCGGTTTGGACTTATACAGCAGACTGCAAATCATGGCATTCAAGGCCACGCTTTTGCCGGTGCCGGTGGCGCCGGCAATCAGAAGATGGGGCATTTTTTCCAGTTCGGCCACGACCGGGTTGCCGACAATATCTTTTCCCAGACAAAGCGTTAGCTTGGATTTGGACTTTTCAAAAGTGCTGGATGCAATAATGTCTTTAAATTTGACCACCTGGCGATCGGTATTGGGGACTTCAATGCCAATGACGGCTTTGCCCGGAATCGGCGCCACAATCCGAATGCTGGTGGCCCGCATGGCCAGTGCCAGATCATCTGTCAGATTAACAATTTTGTTAATCTTAACACCGGGGGCCGGTTCATATTCAAAAGTGGTGATAACCGGACCGGGGGCGATCTCAACAACTCTTCCCTGAACACCGAAATCCTCTAGCTTTTTCTCAAGCAACTGGGACTGCATTCGTAAATTTTCATTGTCGGCTGCACCGATTTGAAATTCGGATTCTTCCAAAAAATTGATTGATGGCAGTTGGAAGCCCTTGCCGGTTTTCATAAACTTAAATTCTTCCTGCTTGGGCGCCGCAACGGGCTTGATCGGCTTGGCCGTAGTGGCTTTAATTTTGATTTTCTTGGCCTTGGCCCGCTTGGTTTTGCGATCGACCTGAGAAAACTTCTTTGACCGCTCGCGGCGTTCCTTCCATTTCAGATAAATCGTCATGATGCGGTCCGCGATCGCAGAAATCCATTCCCAACATCTTAGACCAAATGTAATCAGTGAGAAACCGGTAGACAGGATAAAGCCGACGATCCACAACAGAATCAAAATGATTAGGGTGCCGGTGATGTTGGTGTATTTGGTCAGAAAGGATTTTAATGGAATGCCGATCAAACCACCGGCCGAGAACCGGTTGTCGAACAGTAGGTAACTGTCCTGGCGCACAGCCAGCAGACTGCCGGTTGTCACCACCAGCAGGACGCCGCCGATGAGTGTCGATATCTTCGCTTTCGTCGGGTGATCGCCAAAAAAATGAATACTGGTCAACAACAACAAAAGCGGTATCCAGAAAGCGCCCAGCCCGAATAGCCCGATCAAAATACCGGCCAGATGTGCACCGAGCAAGCCAAACAGATTGTGAATCTCACCGCTGGCTTTGGCGTTATGAATCGAGGGGTCATCCGGACTAAATGACAGCAGACTGATCAGCGTAAAAATAACCAGAAAAAAACAAAAAATGCCGATAATTTCTTTGCGCATAGGCTTTTGTTTCAGGTTGCGCGTTGCGGGTCGCGTGTTATTGCGGGCGGGATTTATCCCCGCCCAAGCATCAAGCCAGAAGCCAGTCGCCAGTGGCCAGCAACTGATTAAACCTCCATAATAAACGGAAGTATAACCGGCCGGCGACCGATGGTAAAGAAAAAATATTGCCGCAACGCCGTTTTAACCTTTGATCGGATGATATCCACCCGGTTATGAATATCCGGTGTCACCTCTTCGACAATCTCCAAAACCACACACTGGGCATCTTCCAACAAATGGCCACTTTCCGTTTCAAATACAAAGCCTTTTGAAATAATCTCAGGACCATAGACCACAACACCGGTTTCTTCGTCGAAGGCCATCGTCACAGCGACCATGCCATCTTCTGCCAACACCCGTCGTTCCTTCAAAACACTGCGTCCGACATCGCCGACGCCCTTGCCGTCGATGAGCAGCCGTCCGGTCGCTACCCGGCCGTTCAAGCGGCCGCCGTTTTTATCAAATTCCACAATCTGTCCATTTTCAGCCAGCAATATGTTTTCTTTTGGAATGCCCACTTCTTCGGCCAGTCGCGAATGTAAAACCAGGTGACGGTATTCACCATGAACCGGGATAAAATACCGCGGTTGCGTCAATTTAATCATCAATTTAAGCTCTTCGCGAAAAGCATGCCCGGAAACATGAATGTCTGAAATTTTCTCATAGATCACATCAGCGCCTTTGCGATAGAGATTGTTGATTATTTTGGCGATGGCCTTCTCATTGCCGGGAATAAATTTAGAGGATAAAACCACCGTATCCCCTGTTTTTATGCTGATATGCTTGTGGGTCCCGGCTGCCATTCGAGCCAGGGCGGACATGGGCTCACCCTGGGTTCCGGTGGTAATGATGATGATCTCTTCATCATCATAATCGGCCAGCTCGTCGATTGAAATGACCTCGTAAGCAGTGGTATCCAGATAGCCCAGTTCGCTGGCAATATGAACACTGGCTTCAATACTTTTGCCATCAAAGATAATCTTTTTTCCGTTGGCCTTGGCAATATCCAAAATGACCTGGATGCGAGCAATATTAGAAGCAAACAACGCCACTATCACGCGGCCGCTGCTTTCGGTGATAATCCGCAGCAATGCACCACAAATTTCTTTGTCGGTGATGGGATATCCCTCCCGTTCCACATTGGTGGAATCAGAGAGCAGGGCCAATACCCCCTTTTCTCCAAATTTGGCAAACTTGTTTACATCCGTGGCCATTCCATCAACAGATCCATAGCCAATCTTAAAATCACCCGTATGGATGATTCTGCCTATCGGTGATTGGATGGAAATCCCCACGCCGTCCATCACACTGTGACCAACACGAATAAATTCCAGGGTGAACGGGCCCAATTTCAAAGCTTCATCCGATAATATGGAATGCATATTCATGGGACCGCTAAGCTCGTGTTCTTCCATTTTCTGCCGTACCAGCCCCAGGGTAAAGGGGGTTCCGAATACCGGTGCCCTGACCTCCTTTAATAAATAGGGTAAGGCGCCAATATGATCTTCGTGCGCATGGGTCAGAACAATACCGGCCACACGGGATTCGTTCTGGCGCAAATATTCCATGTCTGGTATGACAAAATCCACACCCAGCATGTAATCTTCCGGAAACATCAATCCGGCATCGACCACAAAGAGTGTGTCCCCATATTCGAATACCATCATATTCAGGCCAATTTCACCCAGGCCGCCTAAAGGAATAATTTTTAGCATGGGCTTTCATCCATTCCGCTGGATTCAAAATTGTCACATATGACACGGCGTACGCGTTCCATCAGGGCCTCCTTTGCTTCGCGGGCGTACGTCGTTGTGTCAATCGGTTGCTGGATCGACATGCAAATCTGGCCGGGATTGATGCGGAACTTACCTTTAGTCATAATCGCACGTGTACCGGTGATGATAATCGGTACAATCGGAACACCTGCATCGATGGCCGTGACAAACCCGCCTTTTTTGAAAGACCGGATTTTTCCATCACGGCTGCGCGTGCCCTCCGGAAATATCAGCACCGATACACCGTTTTTGATTTTCTCTGCAGCCAATTGAAGGCTTTTAAAGGCCGATTCGCGATTATTGCGGTCAATACTGATATAACCGGCTTTGCGCATGGCATGACCAAAAAGCGGAATTCTAAAAAGCTCCATTTTGGCCAGCCAGCGAAACTGAACAGTCAGGTGCCCCAGCAGAACCGGTATGTCAAAATTACTCTGGTGGTTGGGCATGTAGATGTAGGAACGCTGCGGTTTAATATTGGATAGCCCTTCGACGGTGACCTTTATGCGGCTGACAACCAGGATGGAGCGTCCCCATAAACGGGCAATTCTGTGCAGAGGATTGCCGGATTTGACAAAAAACGAAAGGATTATAACCGTTAGGCCCAGCACCAGAGTGGCAAAAACAACCCAGATCGTAATATATAAGGTCCGAATCATCTCCAGAACCCTTGTTTATAATTTAATATTGATGATCGAATCGCTGCACTTGTCAATCAGGTAATGATACCCAGGCGTTGGAATATGGTATCAACCAGGCCCACCATCCAGTTCCACTGATTTGTAGTGGCATACCCGATACAGGCACACCGAACTCGACGCTTGGTGCGTACCAGCAACTCAAGCGCCAGCTGATCTTGCTGCAATTCAATGGCAACGTAAAAGGGTTGGCATTCGGTGTGCTGCTGCTGGATTTCACTCAGCACCTCTTCTGCCAACGGTACCCAGTAGATGCAGCCCATTTCGACAGGGCCATAATGATCATCGAGATACCGTCTTACCTTTTGATAATCCTCGGGTCTAAGCTCATCGATTACATATTGTTTCATAATTCAACGCGTCTCAACCATCCACTGTAGGGTGGGTCGGGTTTTTCCGTCATCTGCAGGAATGATTTGAGGTGTCGCACTGGCCGGTCGGTTGCAATACTTGTCTATGAAGCCCTCCATGATTGCTAAAAATCTAGATTTATTTTCCCCGGTGGCCAGCGGGCTCAAACCGTAACGCTTAGATGCTGGTTTGAGATAACTTTTAACATAGTTTGTCTGCGCAAGCAAGGTGCAGTTAGCCCGCAAGCATCTATTATTGATGAGAATTCAGACCAAATCAGATCCGGGCCGCCCTGATTCATCTGCGGGTTGTTATGCGAAATCCGGTCAGACTGGGATCAATCCGCAGAATCATGAAGGCGCCAGCATCTTCATGTAAAATGTAGGCATTGATTGTATAAGAAAAGGCAGATGGCGGGCGTCAACAAACCCCGTCATTCGGGCAAGAAAATTATAGGTGTCCATAAAGAAGACCCTCTGATCCGGGCTGTGGAACGCAACCTCAGGGCAGAGGGTCAAAAGCGAGTTAAATCTCTTCTACTGTAATCGCAGCCTCTTCACAGACCTCGACACAGCTTTCGCAGCCCAGGCACTCATCCGCATTCACGGGTTGGGATTTCCCATCTTCCAATTCAAAAACTTCAACCGGGCAAACATCCACACATTCTTCGCAGCCTGTGCATTTTTCTTGATCAACGACAACATTAAAAGCCATTATAAAAGTCTCCTTTCGAATTAGGTTTTGTTAAGGTGCTGGTTATCCACCTTGGATTCTATTAAAGATGAAGTCAATATACCAATTGAATCGGCGAGTCAAGACTTGATGGTATTTTTTACGAAAATTAAAGGGAACAAATCCTTTTTAAGTAAATCCAGTTAATTGTCGTTGATGAAAGCTATCAGAGGGCTGCGCTGAAAATGATCAATGCTGTCAGGAAATGCGTTCGACGAGTCCGAGCAGCGTATTTTTAATCTCAGGTGTCTGATACCATTTGTTTTTGGCGCCGTTTGGCAATTGTAAGAGTCGCGTAAATAATTGAATCGGCGTGCAGCCGGGCAAGCGGCAAAGCGTGAGCTTGAAATGCGCAGCATGTTCTGGCAACGGCGGCCTGCGAGCAAAGGCGTTTTCGGCTAATGAGCCCTCGGATTCAATCGCGTTTTTTATCTGGTGGTAAAAGGTTTCGCGCCAGGCCATCCGCGCGTCATCATTTGAGGCCAGGGTCGGCAATCCTTTCAATTCAAATAGCTTTTCATTCGGTACCAGATTTTCTAGCAAGGAATTGAAAATCGTTCGGCTGCTGGTAACCAGAAAACCCGAATCAATCGGTTTCTCTATAAACAGACGGATCCAGGCCTGCAGTCGATCCTGTGGCATATAATCACCCGGATCATCAAATTTGATCTCAGGTGAAAGCCGGCTGATTGCGGCTTCATTGTCCTTTCGGCCGCTCAGGTTTTTGAGCAACTCTGCAGAACGCCGATCTGCATCCTCCAATTCCTGCTGCAATTCGTCATTTTGCCGGTCGAATTCTTGGGCAAATTCCAAAAAAACCCGTGCGCGTAAAAGTGCCTCCGGACGTGTAAGCCTGGTATTGGGCTTTTGGCCTTTTTTCAGATCGGCCACGATTTGCGAGGCAGATGTTTCATCGAAGAATGGAATTGCGCCCTTCTGATTCCAGAACGCTGCCGATTTGAGGTCCTTGACATCGGCGTGCAGGCGCGCGAATTGCTGAAACGCTTTTACAATGTCGGCAAAGTTCTTATCTTCAGCTGGCACCGGCACACAAACCTTCATGGCATTTTTTTCGATCCAGGTTTGCATTTCAGCCGATAAGTCTTTACCCGAGGGTTGATAAACATAAAAATACTGTAAGCCGGCAGCAAGAATTTCCGCCACCCATTGCGGCACGTAGGTAAAAGGGAAATAGATCGGTTCTATCATTCGAAAAATGACTCCTATGTACGTTAGTGCTTATATGGATTATCCCGAATTTTCCAGCTAAAGGGTTCAAAGGTTCAGCGTTCAAGGTTGAAGGGTTTATGTTTCTGGCTGCTTGCTCCTGGCCACTGGCCGCTGGCTACCGGTCATTGGTTTCAGGTTTTTAGCCAGTAGCCAGCAGCGAGTAGCCAGATGCCTATCCATTAAAACCCTTAACCCCCTGTGCAACCGGAAACATAGGTAACAAACTATCCGGCAACATAGGTAACAGTTTTATTCAAATAAAAAGATCATCTTATCTGTTTAGAAACAATTGTTTGCATCGGTGCTTTAGTCTGACGACTAAGGGTGCCGATCAGCAAAGGACCTGCATGTACCAAAAACTGATCAGATCGAATCGGTTCAAGACCTACATCGATACCTCTAAAAGCATAGCCAATGAACCGATCAACTCCATGCAATACAATCTGTCCGGCCTTTTTCACCCGCCGCCGCTCAAAGTAGCCTGGATAACAAAAAGGCTTTGGCTGTGGCTCATAAATAATGGCAGAAGCCTGATAAACTTCAGCCGGACAGCGCATTTTCAGCGCCTCGTGGGGACGCTGATGGTTAAACTCATGTCGCCACTGATCAAATCGCCTTTGTTGGGCGTTGCACGTCCATTTGGGCGGGCAACAGGTGTCATCTTTAAGCGTGCGGTGCATGCGTTCGTGCACCGCGTTTTGCTCCGGATGCCCGGGCTCAATAAACTCTACCCGGATGCCCAGCTGCACCCACCACACACTCAATCGGGTCAGCCCGCAGGGGCCTGTGGAGCCAAAAGGAGCACCGTTATCGACCCGGATGACTTGCGGCAGTCCGTAATCGGTGAAGATCGTATCAAATACGGGCTGTACGACCTGCACAGTTTGAGCCTTAAGTGCCCGACAATCCAAAACAAAGCGACTATACAAATCACTGGCTGTCAACGGATCACAGCGCAGCCCATTACCGGTACGAAACCAGCCCTTAAAATCCACCCCCCAGACATGGTTAGCTTTTTGGGGCTGAGTCAGTGTCTTTGGCCAGCGTCTCAGGCCCCCACGGCGCCGCCTGCGGCGTTTGACCAATCCATGGCGCTTAAGAATCTCGCCGATGGTGCTGGCTGCCGGGACGCGAAATTCTGGGCCACAACGCTTAAGTGCTTGGGCGATCTTTTTTGGCCCCCATCTGGGGTGCCGTTTGCGTTCGGCCACTACACGCTTAACCACTTTATCAGCGGTGCGATGCGGGCAATGCTTGGGGGCGCGGCTGCGCTCAGCTATGCCATCAAGGCCTTGCTGATCAAAGCGATTGAGCCACTTGTAGCCAGTTTTGCGACTGATCCCGTAACGCTTGCAAAGCTTTGTTATGGTCCAAAGTTTAAGCTGGGCCTCATATATAAACCGAAGTCTTTCATCCATAGGCAACACTTTTCTCCACGCCATAGAGCACCTCCATGGCGTTATTATAATGTGTTACCTATGTTGCCGGTTTAAGTGTTACCTATGTACCCGGTTTGTACCGAGGCGCCAGCTCGAAGCTCAGAGGTATCTGCAGATTTGTCCGCCATTTTTGTGGAGGATTACGCAGACCCGGCGTTGCTTTCTGCTTTGCCGCGGCACGTTATCGCAGATTTTTTCAAATCATTCAGACAGTGCACGATATCGCTGCTGATAATTCATACCGCTATTATCAGGGGTCGGATGGAAAAACTCCCCGACATCATTACTTCGGTAGCGTGATGCGGTAAATGCCATACGGCCCTCTAGGCGCTGGGCCTTCATGAATACGTGATGTTGTAAAATAAAGCTTTCCATCCGGGCCGAAGCTAAAAGAATCCGGCCACACAATGGCCGCATCCTGGATAACGGTTTCTACGCGTCCTTGAGGGGTTGTTCGTAGAATAGCATCGTGCTCCAGGGCCGAGATATACACTTTTTGGTCGGGTCCAAAAATGATTCCATCTGAAGCACCGGTTCGACCAACCATTTCAACCTTTGTCTCAAGGACCATCTCCGAAATGATGAATTGGCGCAGCCATGCCGCAGAAATTCGGTACATGGTGCGCCCGGTCAGTGCCTGATAATAAACGATGTCAGCAGTGGCATCATAGGCAATGCCGTCTGCATGAACGCTGGGCGGTTTGCCGTTCAGCAACCATGGATTGCCGCCAATTGTCAGGATCACATCTTCGGAAGCAGTGGATGGATGGTTTTGCATAACCCTGCGTGCCTTGCCGGTCTTAAGATTCAGTACTACCAGGGCGCCATCTCCAGAATCTGTCATGAACGCAAACTCCCGCTGCGTATCGATGCGCACATCGTTGAGATAACTGTTTCTCGGTGCAATCTCGCTGTCGAAGCTAAATGTCCGAACAACGGCATCGATGGTCAGATCCACCTGCAGCAATTTGGGGCCTCCTGGTATGACCCCTTTAAACTGAGGATTCGCCGGATCTAAAATCCATAGTCTGTTTTTATCATCGACGAACACAGCCTGGATGCAGACGAAATGCGAAGCCGGATCTTTACCCGGTTTCCAGTTATTCATTAAGTCATTGGGGTAGGGGATAGGGTCACCATTTTTAAGCTCAGCCACCGATAAGGGAACATTGGCCGACCAGCGCGGATAGTTGACAAACAATCGACCCTCTTGGGAAATTGCAATGCCTGTCCATTGTGCATCCGAAAAGGCCACCGGTTCCAGTTGGATACCTTCACTCTGTCTGTGTGTTTTCGTTTGGCAACTGCTCGCCATAACAATGGATACGAGTACAATCAGCCAACCCATTTTCCCGAGTCGGCGCAGTGTTGTTTGCATATCATTCTCCTCATATAGCATATGCATTCATCCTCGTCGTCGTCCAGGTGCTCGTCCTCGAGAACTCAACCCATCACTCACGCATAACGCGCAACCCTGAACTTTTGAACCGTGAACCCTGAACCTTATGATAAATTGGGATCCTGCTCACGCACATAGGCGAGCAGCTTTTGGGCCATGGCGGATTTTACCTGAATGGCGTCATAATCGATGGGCACATTATTTAAATACTGCAGAATCAAAGCATCGCCATCTTTGAACCCATTGGGCAATATGCCGGCAAAGAAAAACCCCAATTTCTCAATTTGCGCTGTGGCGGCGGCGGTAAATGGATCGGAGAGGTTCAAAAAGAGATTTACAATTTCAATTTTTTTCAGACAAAGCTGGCGCACTTCCGCTTTAATGGCTGCAATGGTATTTTGACCATAACCGCCAATCATCATGCGGGCATAATTCATCGATCCAAATAGCTTAATTTTAAATTCAGTATTCGATGTTTGTTTTTTATCTTGCGCTGTTGCGGCAGTTATCATTGTGGGTGTAATGCCCAACTCTTGGTACAGATCCGTCAGGATGTCTTTATGATGCGGCGGCACATAAACTTTTCGGGAAACCGCTGTTGGCGGTTGAAAATATAAAAACTGCACCACCATGCTCACCCGTTGAGAAACAGCAGCTTTCATTTCCTTAAAGACCGTATCGGATGGTATCAATCCCAGCCTTAGGCCACAGTCTCTGAATCCAAATCCATGCACCGTGTGTTGCGACACGGTATGATTGGTGACCGCCTCGCCGAAAGCCCCCTTTATGCCAGCTGTTTTGGCCTGATCCAAAAGATAACGGGTGATATTGCCAAAACAGCCCATCGAACGATATTCGGGTTTGACCACGCCTTGTGCCATTTCTACGATTTGCGGATTTTCATCCCAGATCTGAAAGACCCCGTAGCCGGCAATGTCCTCATTCGCGGCGACGGCAACGGCCGAAAAAACCCGACCGCTGTCATTCAGGGCGATTATTTTGTCCGGATAGTAGACATAATCGTGGGGATAGGTGTAGCCATAGGTCTTGTATATGGTTTTGGATACCTCTGCAGCATCTTTCGGTTCCATCCGCCGCACACGGCATTTGAATTTATCGGGAGATGTTGCAATTGTCACGGCGGTATCTTCATAGGGCTCTAAATCGCAGGCGGCGTAATAATCGGAAATATCCTTATTCTTCAGCTGCTTGATTAGCACCAGCTCTTTACCGTCCGGGCCCAGATTATTCAGCTGAATTTCGTCCAGGTATTCCTGCAGCCGAAAAAAGGATTCGTTCGTGTTGGGCTGATCGTCGCCCAAATCTTCTTTCCCGAAGGGTAACCCTTTATCCCGCAGGCTTACTTTCAAACCCTCAGGAATGCGTTCGCAGAGGATCTCCAAAGATCCTTTTTCTGTGGGCTCAAAAGAGTAGTCCAGCAGCGCATTGATGGCTTGCATGACACCATTTTCAAGAGATTTCAAATCTGCTGATAGCATTCCAATCGCCCGCGCAATTTCAGACACGTAAATGGCGGCTGCGGTCGCATACTTGGGGTCGTTGGG